>NZ_RZQA01000919.1:0-2377 GCF_004022915.1 Mesorhizobium sp. M7A.F.Ca.US.006.04.2.1 | reverse complement strand
TCCACGCACAGCCCGTCGGCATAGCCGGGCTCGACCTTGTGGAAGATTTCGCCACCACGCAGGTGGTCTTCCTCCGCGACGTCGAAGACCCGGATATATTGCTTCGGATCTTCAGTGGCCTGGTCGCCGGTTTCGGCGACATAGAGGCGCGCTTCGTCGGGTGAAAACGCCAGGCCGTTCGGACCGTCGAAATCGTCAGCTGCGATCGTGATCCGGCCGCTCCGCGGGTCGAACCGGTATAGCGCCGGCGGCTGCTCCGAAATCTGGCGGCCGCCTTCATAGTCGTTCTGAATGCCATAAAGCGGGTCGGTGAACCAGATCGAGCCATCGGACTTCACGACGACGTCGTTCGGCGCATTGAGGCGCTTTCCGCCGTGCCGGTCGACCAGCCGCGTCAGCGAGCCGTCCAGTTCGGTCCGATACAGGCAGCGCCCGCGATGCGAGCAGGAAATCAACCGTCCCTGCCGGTCGCGCGCCTGCCCGTTGCCGTAGTCCGACGGCGAACGATAGACCGATATGCCGGCGTCCTCGATCCAGCGCATGGTTCGGTCGCGAGGGAGATCCTGGAACAACAGGCAAAGTGCGTCACCCATCCACACCAGCCCTTCGATCCAGCGAAAGCCGCCGGCCAGTTCTTCGAGCGGCGCATTCTCTAGCACGTAATGCGCAAATCGCGGATCGATGACGTCGAAACCCTTCATCTCATTATCTGAACTCACAAGGCAGGGACGGCGCCAGCGCGTCATGCAACTGGACAACAATCAGGGCGGCTGGCTCATCTCCGACTGTCCCGGAGCGATGGCCTCGCCTGCCGTCGACCTCCCGGCAATTCTGGTCGCCGCCGAAGGACAACTCGCCCGGCCCCATTTCGACCCGCACGCCATCCATCGATTGCACGAACCAGCGTCCTGAGAGCGGCACGATCCATTGCGGCTTGGGGTTCTCATGCCATGTGCCGGTCCAGCCGACGGGCAGGATGGTAACAAGCGTGGTCATGCGCCCATTCGAGCGCAGCCCCTGCCATTGCGGATCGGCAGGCGGCTTGATCGATCGCAGCTCGAATTCAGTCAGCGCGCAACGGGTCTGGCGGCTGATCCCGTCCGCATCCGTCCAAAGATGCCAATAAGGGATTGTCGGCGCGGCGCTCATCGCAGGTCTTCCTGAACCGTCTGATAGGGGTGTGACGAGGCCAGCGGATGGCGAATGAAGCGATCGACCTCGGCAGCGTTGGAGCCGAAGGCGAGAAGGAGAAAGCCGCCGGCAAGAGCGAGGTTCTTGAGGAAATCCCAGAACACGTCCCGGGCCTCGCTCCTGCCTTTCAGGCGGAAATCCGGCCGGCGCCAGAACTGTTTCCAAAGCAGCGCCGTCACGAGGCAATAGCCGGCCAGGATCAGGGCCGCGAGGCGGTCGGCAACGCCGCCCAGGATCGCCAGCGACATGAAAACTTCGACAAAGAAACCACCCGCGATCATCACCGCCGCGAATGAGCGGCCGGGGATCGCCTGCGATGCCTGGTCAATCGCCTGCTCGAAGTTCAGCACCTTGTCCAGCGCGCTGAACGGCAGGAATAGCGCGACAAGCAGACAGCGCACTGTGAACGTGACGAGGATAGCGGGCATCAGACGCTTTCTTCGAACGGCCAAACGCGCGACCGTTCATCCGGTTGCGCGATCGCAGTTCCCGACCACTCTCATACGTTGGAGCGTCAAATTGGTTCGCAAGCCGCGATCACAATGATGTTCCTGCGCGTTACCGCATTGTAATGGCGCCAGCCGGACCTTTTGCCCTTCGCACGCGTTTTGCCTGGGTTGACTGACCCAGCGGTGGCAACAATTACGGTTTTTAGATCATTTCCTTTCCTGATGAGTTCTTCATGCCCGATCACAAACCTTTGGTGCGGCAGAAAGCCATCGTAACCGGAGCCAACTCAGGGATCGGCGAGAGCGTCGCAATCGCTCTCGGTCGGGCAGGCGCCGATGTCGTGGTGAACTACGTCGAGAACGAGGACGCCGCCAATGCAGTGGTAGACCAGATCCATCGGGCCGGCAGCAATGCGCTCGCCCACAAGGCCGATGTCTCCATGGAAGATGAGGTTGGCGACATGTTCTCGCGCGCCGTGCACGAGTTCGGCACTATCGACATTCTTGTCGCCAATGCCGGCCTGCAACGCGACTCGGCTTTCGCCGACATGCCGCTTGCGAACTGGGCCAAGGTTCTCGGCGTCAACCTGACCGGCCAGTTCCTCTGCGCCCAGGCGGCAACACGCGAATTCCTGCGGCGCGGCGTGGTGCCGTCCGTCTCGCGCGCGGCCGGCAAGATCATCTGCATGAGTTCCGTGCATCAGGAAATCCCGTGGGCGGGCCACGCGAACTACGCC
>NZ_RZQA01000918.1:0-2379 GCF_004022915.1 Mesorhizobium sp. M7A.F.Ca.US.006.04.2.1 | reverse complement strand
GCCAAAGGCACGCACCATGCGGGCGCCGGCGACCAGCGCGACGATCTCGTCACGCGTGAACATCAGCGGCGGAAGGTCGAAACCCTCCCTCATCATGTAGCCAACGCCGGCCTCGCCGTCGATCGGCACTCCGGTCGACTGCAAATCGGCAATGTCGCGATAGATGGTTCGCTCGGAAACTTCGAGCCATGTGCCGAGCTTCTGGGCGGTGACCAATCGGCCACCGCGCAGATGCTGCACGATCTGGAAGAGCCTGTCGGCGCGGCGCATCGTATGGTCCCTCGGCGTTGTCTCTATGCATGCCGCCCGAAACCGGTCCACCTCTGGGTGGCATGCATCGTGTTTTCGCGCATGCCGTTATCCCAAAACCGCAGAACACTTTTGGGCGGCATGCCTCATGGTTTCAGTCCTTCGCGCTTGCGCTGCGCGGCGACGAACTCCGCGCCGAAGGACAATTTCTTCGTCGTCGGTGTTTTCGCATCGAGCACGCGCCAGAACGGTGCCACATCACTCGGCGTCATGCCGCGCTGGAGGTCCTCGTTGGCGGCTTCGGCAACAGTGCGCAGATGATAGCCTATGGTGACCGGGCATGTCACTTCGGCGCCATGCTCGACGGCAAGTGCTGTACGCAGCGCACGCACATCCATCTCGACGCCTTCGGGAATCGAGCGGATGAAATCATCGACCTGGCGCGCTGTCGGCACCAGCATAGGCTGGCCTTCGACGACATCGGCCATCGTGCGCGGCGTCGGCTTGACGCCGTTGATGCCTGGTGTGCTCAGTCTGTCGTTCCAACTCTTCATCGATCGTCCTTTCGACCGCCGATGCACGGGTGCCCTAAGCTGGCACCATTGCACGGCCCTCCTGACAGCATACTGTCAGGAGGCTTCAGCATACTCCTTGGCAAACAGCGTTCGCATCCGAGCGAGATCGCTGCCTCTTTCGGGGTAGAGCGTCTTCAGAAAGGCGAGCGCGAAGGTGCCCGGCGCCGAGCCTGGCGCGGAAACAATTTTGCCGTCGGCCATGGCATGCGGCACATCCTGATAGAGGCTGTCGCCGGCATAGCCGGCCTCATGACCATTGATCCAGTCGCGGCCATTGCTCGTATGCCTGGCCTTCTCGAACAGGCCGGCGCGGGCTAGCGCCAGCGTGCCGGCGCAGATGCCGCCGACCACGCCGCCGCGCGATGCAACAGCATTGAGCAGATCGGCAACATCGGGCGGTGCCTTGCCGGCCCACTCATCGGAGCCGATGACGGCGATGGCGTCGAGATCGTCATTCTCATCCGCCCCGGCCGATCGATCAGGCGTCAGCCGAAAGCCGCTGATCCCGGCCACTGGGTTGCCATCAGGCGTCAGCGACACGGCACGGGCGCCGAACCATTCGACCGCCGAGGCCGCCAGCAGCCCATACTCCCAGTCGGCAAAACCTTCGATGAAAAGGAAACCGATCGTCTTCTGTTCGGGCATAAGCTCGCTCCCATTCCTCACGCACCGGACCTGTTATCTGGGCGTTGACGCGCCCACATCCAATCGCTGGGTCGAAAAATTGGCTTCAATTGCCGCGAGGGCCACGGTCCGCATACATGTCCGGCCAGCCGATATCCTTGCGAATATCCGCCGGCAGCGAGTTCATGAACCGCTGGGTGCGGATCTCGTTGCGCATCGTGCGGATCTTGCCGACATAGTGCTGCATGCCGCGCAGAATGGTGTAACCGTTCATGGCCAGTCTCCTCTCTCTGTATGGAGGTACTATCGCATACCCCTCCTGACAGCAGTCTGTCAGGAGGATGTCAGGCGCGAGACGATAGTTGCGACCGGTGCGCGCACCGCAGGCAAGGCATCGCTTTTCGCCGCATCGAACGGTGCCGAAGGCAGGTTCGCGACTTCCGATTGTTCATAGCGACGACGTGCACTGGGCGCCGCTGTTCAGTTTCCGGCGACGGACTGTCGGAATACGAGGCCTTCAGCGGGGTGACCGCAGTTCTGATATGGAGGGAGAAAATTCTTCCCCAACAGCAGGGAGACGACGATGAGCTTGCAACTGACAGGTATCCACCATCTGACCGCCATCACCGCCAATGCGCCTGGCAATCTTCATTTTTATACGAAGGTGCTGGGTCTGCGGCTGGTCAAGAAGACCGTAAACCAGGACGACACCTCGGCCTACCACCTCTTCTATGCCGACGGCGAAGCGACACCGGGCACCGACCTTACCTTCTTCGACTGGCCGGTCGGCCGCGAGCGGCGCGGCACGCACAGCATCGTGCGGACCAGCCTCAGGGTCGGCAGCCAGGAGAGCCTTGCCTGGTGGAAGCAACACTTGACCGACGAAGGCCTGGCAACAGGAGAGATCGGCGACATCGGCGGGTCGTCGGCC
>NZ_RZQA01000917.1:0-2388 GCF_004022915.1 Mesorhizobium sp. M7A.F.Ca.US.006.04.2.1 | reverse complement strand
ACTACCGAATCCCAGATTGTGGCTGACGTGCAGTGGAAGAACAGGCAACGCTGCGCCGATGACAACAAACCCGGCCAACACCGCCCCCATGCTTGGCAGCAGGGTAACCGCGACCGAACGCAATGGTGTTGACGATGTCGGCAGGTGTGTCATTCGTCGAAGCAATCTGATGACGTTAGTTGGCGGAGGCTTCAGTTCGGATCACCAGGGTTGGTTGGCGGGCCCGACAGTGAACTCGTTGATCGTGGTGTCTTCCGGTGCATCGATGGCGAACGCAACGACGTCAGCGATCCGGTCCGGCGAGATTCCGTATTTGTCATAGGTGTTCTGCATCGCGGCGGCCGTACCTTCGTCGCTGATCGTTTCAAGCAGCTCCGTGTTGATCGCGGCCGGATAGATGGTCGCGGTGCGGATGTTAGTGCCTTCCATGGCGGACTCCATGCGCAGCACTTCCATGAAGTCGCGCACGAACCATTTCGTGCCTCCGTAGACCGCGCCGTTCGGGTAGGCCTTGAGCCCGGCGACTGAAGAGGTGGCGATGATGTGTCCGGATTTGCGTGCTAGGAACTCCGGCAGCACCGCGGCGACGCCGTTCAGGACGCCCTTGACGTTCACGTCGACCATCTGGTGCCAGTCGTCGGTCTTCAGTGCCGATAGTGGCGAGATCGGCATGAGGCCAGCGTTCAGGAACATGACGTCGACGCGGCCGAACGCGTTCCTGGCCAACTCGACGATAGCGTCGTTGTCGGACTGCTTTGTCACGTCCAGTTCCTTGTAGGCCGCCTGACCGCCGTTGTTCGCGATCTCGTCGACGATCCGCTTCAGCTTGTCAGCGCGCCGCGCGCCAAGCACGACCTTGGCGCCTTTGTTCGCGAGCAGCTTCGCGGTTGCCTCACCGATGCCCGATGAAGCTCCGGTGATGATTACGACCTTGTCCTTGATCATGGCAGTTCTCCAAAGTTGATGGTTTGATTTCTCAGGCACCGTATTGTGCGTCCGTCAAATGCTCCATCCAGTCGACGACCTTACCGTCCTTAACCTCCTGGAGCGCGATATGGCTCATCGCTGTCTTGGGCGACGCCCCATGCCAGTGCTTCTCTCCCGGCGCGAACCAGACGACGTCACCGGGCCTAATCTCCTCGACCGGGCCTCCCTCGCGCTGCACGCGGCCTCGGCCGGAGGCGACGATCAGCGTCTGGCCAAGCGGATGAGTATGCCAAGCCGTGCGCGCGCCGGGCTCGAAGGTCACCTGAGCGCCTTGGACTCGCGCGGCGTCGAAAGGGTTGAAGAGCGGATCGATCCGCACCGTGCCGGTGAACCAGTCAGCCGGTCCCTTGCCGGAAGCCCTGCTGCCCGCGCGAAGAATGTCCATCATTGATCTCCCTTGTGTCCTCAGATGCGTTCGATGCGGAGCGAGAACTCGCCGCGCACATGCAGGGCCTGCTCGCCCTCGTCGAAACGGCCGAGCCTGATCAGCCCGGGGTGGCGGTAGTCATCGTAGAACATCGCCAGGTTGCCCCAGGGCATGAAATAGCAGAGGTCATAGGGCTGCTCGTTGGCGAACGACCGCTTCCCTCCTCCGTTAGCTTGCGCGGCAGATAGGCAATCTTCTCGTTATGCGCGTAGTCCTCGATCTTGAGGTCCAGCGGCAGCATGGAGAAGAAGTCGCGCTCCGACGGATTGTCGTAGAGCGTGGCGGTCATGGTGCGGCCGTTAAAAGTCATCCCTATCTTCATGTCGCAGGGCTCCTGGCTGACTGGGGCCTTGCTCTCTCGGCTGGCGGCTGCGCGCGGCAAGGCCGTCACCGCGAGCGCGGCGCCGAGCAATGTCCGGCGGCTGAGCGTCGCATGCTCGATGATCACTGCGAGGATCTCCGGGCCATATGCGATGCGGCGAAGGCGGCGAGCGCCGATCCGCAGAGCAACACCGAGCCAAAAGTGAACGCTCCCCACCAGCCGACCGTATCGAAGAGCGTGCCGCCGATGGCGGCGCCCCCGGTGATGGCGAGCTGGATGACGGCGACCTGCAGCCCGCCGCCAGCCTCCGCGTCGTCCGGCAACGTGCGGCTGAGCCACGTGCCCCAACCAACGGGCGCGGCCGTGCCGAAGAAACCCCAGGCAACGAGCAGCAGCGCTGTGGGAACTGGCGAGGCGCCGAGGGCGACGAGCGCAACTGCTAGCGCGGCCATGACCAGCGGGATGACTATGAGAATGCCGAACAGGCGCGTCCGCAAACGCCGGCCGACGCACCAGGTACCGAGGACCCCCGCCAGCCCCATCGCCAGCAGGATCGCCGAAAGCGCGGCGATATCAAGCCGGGTGACGCTCTCGAGGAAGGGGCGCAGATAGGTGAAAAGCGCGAACTGGCCCATGAACAGCATCATGATCG
>NZ_RZQA01000916.1:0-2389 GCF_004022915.1 Mesorhizobium sp. M7A.F.Ca.US.006.04.2.1 | reverse complement strand
ACCCTGGACCGCGACGATCTGGAAGGACTGGACGGGCAAGATCAGGGAAGCGACCGGCCGCAAGGGCAAGGCGTTGTTCATGCCGCTCAGGACAGCCCTTACCGGACTGCCTTCGGGGCCGGAGCTTGCAGATCTATTGCCGCTGATGGGTCGGGAAGGAACGTTGGCCCGACGACCCTGACCTTGCGCTGTTCCGGCGGCAGCGCGGACACGGGCGACGTCACCGGCCTGGCGGAAAGCCGCTTGATCGCCTCGCGGTCGAGCCCACCTTCCAGATTGGCCAGCGTTTCGGGATCGGCGCCCGGATCAGGTTTTGCAACCGGGACTGGAATGAATGATGACGCGTCTGTCTCTGGCTGCGATTGCACCGGATTCGGCGGATTGCCGGCAATGATCTGGAAGCCCTGCGCAGCGGCGTTGCAGCCGCAAGCCGGCGGCCGCGACATGCCGGGCCGCTTGTAGAGATAGGCGGTCGGCAATTCGCTGTAAGGTCGGCCGGTGACAGATGACATCATCGACGCCGAATCGTCGTCCATGCCGCGCGAATAGAAAACCTGCATCTCGGTGCCGGGGCAGCTCGATTCGCAATTCTTCTGGTCGCGTTCGAAATCGCCTGCCGAGGCCGAGTTCGACATAGGGAAAAAGTAGCCGTCGCAGGTGCGCACACAGGACGTGTGGAATTCGCCACCGACGCTCGGAAAATCCGGTACGCCGGGCTGGTTGAGCACACGGCGGACATTGCGCTCCTCGCTGGGATCGTCGGGCTGGTTGGGTTCATCAAGCATATCGAGCTGCTTGCTGTTGCCGCCGAAGAGCTGATCGAACAGGTTTGCGCTGCCGCCGTCGCGGTTCGCTTCCTGCAAAGGCGCACGCCGAGGCGCAACGGTGTCGTCGCGGCAGCCATTGGCGTCGAGCGCCGCCAGGATGCGTCCGCGATCGCGGCGAGAGCCACCGCCAGCCAGCCGCTCGCGCTTGTTTTGCAAGGCGTCGAGATTGGCATTCATGCGGTCGATGGTGGCGTTGAGCCCGGCGCATTGATTGAGGTTGCGGCCAAACAGCGAAAAACCGCACCCGGCCTGGCTCGCCTGGCTGCGAGCCTTCGAAATCTGCTCATACTGCCTGGCAATCGCGGAATCGTATTTCCGGACTAGCGCCGGACCGCCACCGCCGCCGCGCGAGGACGCGGCAAGATCGGCTTCCAACTGGCGGCAGACCCGCGAAGCAGCCTGTGGCTCGGCTACTCCCCAGGTTGCGGACAACAGCAGGCCAAGCAGCACGGCAGCATGCGCCTGCTTCCACCCTCCGCTTGCCATCCGCCCAAACTCCGCCTTCCAAATCGGCTGTTAGCCCCGCAAGGCTACCGTGTTCGCGGTTAACTGCAGTTTACCGCGAAATCCGTGTTCAGCCCAGATTGACGACCGCTTGTGCCTTGTGGGCGGCTTCGACCACGGCAAGCGCCGTCATGTTGACGACGCCGCGCGAGGTGACAGACGGCGTCAATATATGCGCCGGCATGTCGGTGCCGAGCAGGATCGGCCCGACATGCAGCGCATCCGTCATGGTTCTGAGCGCCGTCAGCGTGATGTTGGCCGAATCGAGGTTGGGGAACACCAGCAAATTGGCTTCGCCCTTCAGTCTCGAATGGGGATAGACGCGCTGGCGCAGGTGCTCCGACAGAGCAGTGTCCGCATGCATCTCGCCATCGCATTCAAGGTCAGGCGCGATGCGCGCCAGGATCGCCGCTGCTTGCCGCATCTTCAGGGCGCTGGGCGAATCGCGCGAGCCGAAATCGGAATGCGACAAGAGTGCTGCCTTCGGCTCGATGCCGAAGCGCTGGATTTCTTCCGCCGCCAGCACCGTCATCTCGGCGATTTCTTCCGCCGTCGGGTCGACGGAGACGTGGGTGTCGGTCAGAAAGATGATGCCGCGCTGCGAGATCAGCATTGAAAGCGTCGACAGGTCGTGGTCCTTGATGCCGGCGCGGGGGCCGATGATCAAGGTGACGTTGCGCAGATGCCGCTCGAACCGACCTTCGAGGCCGCAGACCATGGCGTCGGCATCGCCGCGTTTCAGCGCAAGTGCTGCGATCACCGTGTTGTCGGTGCGCACCATGGTGCGCGCGGCCTCCGTCGTCACGCCACGCCGGCCGGCGAGTTCGATCAAAAGGTCGACATAGTGGCGGTAGCGCGGATCGTCTTCCGGGTTGATGAGGCCGAAATCGACCCCGGGCTTGATGCGCAGGCCGTAGCGCTTCAGGCGCACTTCGATGACGTGCGGGCGGCCGATCAGGATCGGCTCGGCGATGCCTTCCTCGAGCACCACCTGGGCAGCCCGCAGCACGCGCTCATCCTCGCCGTCGGCATAGATGACGCGCTTGGCGCTCGATGCC
>NZ_RZQA01000915.1:0-2391 GCF_004022915.1 Mesorhizobium sp. M7A.F.Ca.US.006.04.2.1 | reverse complement strand
GGGCCGGCTGGACGCCATCGCGGGCGATGTCGTCCAGCCGGCCCTGCTGACCGAGGAAGAGGCGAGCGATCTGCTGGCCTGAGGGTATGATCATGACGCTCGATCCGGATGCGCTGCGCGTCCTCGACATGGCTCGTGCAGCCGGCGGCAAGCCATTCGAGACCGGCAGCGTGGCGGCGGCGCGAGCTGCCTACAACGCCTCGTTCCCGACGCTGCAAGGTGAGCATGAGCCGGTCGCGACGACCTTTGAACAGCAGATCGACGGGCCGAACGGCCCCATCACTGTCCGCATCCATCGCGGCATCGACGCACTGCCGAGCGGGGCGCCGGCGCTGCTCTATCTGCATGGCGGCGGCTGGGTCATCGGCAATCTCGATTCACATGACGAGATCTGCCGCCTGATGGCCAATCTCGGCAACGCCGTCATTGTCTGCCCCGACTATCGCCTGGCCCCGGAGCACAAATTTCCCGCCGGGCTCGAGGATTGCCTGGCGACACTTCGCTTCATGGCCGAGAATGCCGTCGATCTGGGCATCGACAAGGTGCGCATTGGTGTTGCCGGCGACAGCGCCGGCGGCAATCTTGCCGCAGTGCTGGCGCTGCTCGCACGCGATGGGCTCGCTCCACCACTTGCGACGCAGATCCTGATCTATCCCAACACCGACGCGCGGCAGACATCGGACAGCTACCGGCGTTTCGGCGACGGCTTCGGCCTTACCGCGACGACCATGGCATGGTTCCGCGACCATTATGTGCGAACGCCCGACGATATCATGGACTGGCGCGTCTCGCCCTTGCTGGCGCCTGATCTTGCCGGCGTCGCGCCGGCATTCGTGGGGCTTGCCGGCTGTGACATCCTGGCCGACGAAGGGGCAGCCTATGCGGCGTGCCTGCAGGCCGCGGGCGTGTCTGTGATCCTGCGGCAATGGCCGGGCCAGATCCATGGCTTCGTCTCGATGGGACGCCATATTCCCGCCGCCCGGCAAGCGGTGGTCGAGGCGGTGACGGCCTGGCGCCACTTCGAGGGATCGACGTCGACCGGTTAGGCCGACTGACGCATCACCAGGGTGGCACCGAGCTTGACGGTGCGCGCCATGCCCTGCTTCGGCGGATCGGCCTCGTCCAGCAGGGCCAGCAGGATCTCGACGCTGCGGCCGGCCATGGCGGTGAAATCCTGCGCCATGGTGGTCAGCGCCGGACAGGTGTAGCGGCTCAGCGGATGGTCGTCGTGGGCGGCAACGCGCAGATCGCAATCGGGCCTGCGGCCGACCTTCAGGCCGCGCGAGTACGCGGCCGCCATTACGCCAAAGGCGAGACGATCGTTGGCGCACAGGATGGTGCGGCCAGGCAAGGTCCCGGCCTCCAGCATTTTTTCCGTCTGCTCGTAGCCGATGCGTTCGAAGTCCCAGGTGTAATCGCGCGCGGCCTCGATGACGGCCGGCTTGAAGCCGGCGGTCTCCATCGCGACGATGTAGCTCTCCTGGCGTTCGCCGGAGTTGTGGTTGACATGTGGGATGTCGAGATAGACCGGCGGTTCGCCCGAGCGACAGAGATAGTCGACGATGGTCGACACGCTCTGCCGGTTGTCGTTGCCGACGAACGGCGTATCGCCCTCGATATAGGTGTCGAAATAGACGATCGGAATGTCCTGCCCGAGCTTGTCGAAGACGCTGCGGTCGGAGGCCAGGCCGAGCGGGGCGATGATCGCGCCAGCCACCTTCAGCGACAGCAGCGTCCTGACCGACTCCGCTTCCAGCTTCGGCGAGCCATGCGAGGAGATGACGATCGGCCAGTAGCCTTCGTCGCGGCAACGAAATTCGATGCGGCTGACCATCTCGGCGTAGAAAGGATCGGTGATCGTCGGCACGACGATGCCGATGTTGCGGGTGCGCTTGCGGTTGAGATTGCGGGCGAAAAGGTTCGGCTGATAGTCCGAGGAACGCAGGGCGGCTTCGATGCGCGCCCGCGTCGCCGGCTTCACGCTCGCCGGATCGTCGAAATATTTGGACAGCGTCGGGCGCGACACGCCGCATGCCTGGGCGAAGTCGTCCATCGTGCGGTGCGTCTTCTCCGCCATCGATATGTTCCTGATCCCCTGCCAACGATCGGCCCCGCCCACAGTCATGCGGCCGTTGACCGGATGCGACAATGCTCGACGGAACTTATTCAGTCAATTTTCACAGTTCCCATTAGAATGCAAAAAGATTGCGTGCGTCAAATTATTTGTTAACGCTTTAAACCTGATGGCGTCAGTTCGACGAGGATAGGCTGCAGAAGCTTGCCGCTCAGCCCTCGGCTACGGGCCTGCTTGCCAAATGTCGCCATGCCGCCCATACACGGCTTGGAAATCACCCCACCCCGTTCGCCCCCCCTGCCAGGGATACCGTCCAA
>NZ_RZQA01000914.1:0-2394 GCF_004022915.1 Mesorhizobium sp. M7A.F.Ca.US.006.04.2.1 | reverse complement strand
CAGTCGGCCCGCTTCTCCGGCGTGGCTGTCTCAGGCGTCCGCATCACCGCCTTCATCGGTGCGGGCATGCTCTACGGTGTCGCCGGCTTCATGCTGAGCGCTCAGACCGCGACCGGCAATCCGACGGCGGGCACGCCATTCCTGATGCTTACCTTTGCCGCTGTGGCGCTCGGCGGCACCCCGCTCAGCGGTGGCCGCGGCAGCCTCGTCGGATCGATCCTCGGTGCCGGCACGCTCATGCTTTTGCAGAAGGTGCTGTTCTCGGGCGGGGTCTCGTCTTTCTACACCGGTATCTTCCAAGGCTTGGTACTGGTGCTTGCGATCGTTTTCGGCAACGCGGTGGCGCGTCTGCTCAAGAAGGACGAAGTCCAGTGAACGCGCATAAGGACGTAGCGATGCCTTTCGATGCCTCTTCCGACCAGCGCGGCAGGCAGAAACTCGACCGGGAAACGGTGAACACGCTTGTCGTGTTCGGGCTGAGCATCGTGCTCGTGTTGTGCTCGCGCTTCATCAGCCCGGCGCTCGGCTCCTGGAGCCAGGTGCTCACGGTGCTGATCCTTGCGTCCTTCCTGATCATCCTTTCCTTCGGGCAAGGGCTTGTCATCCTGGTCGGCGGACTGGATCTGTCGATCCCTGCCCTCATCACGCTCGGCGGCGTCCTGACGACGACCTGGATCGGCACGGGCAACGCCGGCATCTGGTACATGCTGCCGGCCATTCTGGTCATCTGCGCGCTCGTCGGCGCGGTGAGCGGCATCGGCATCGTCTGGCTGAAGGTGCCGCCATTCATTATGACGATGGCGACGTCGATCTTCGTCGCTTCGGTGGCGCTTGGCTATACCAGCGGCACGCCGCGCGGCGGCTCGCCATCGGCGCTGCTGTGGCTGATGAAGGAGTGGTTCCTCGGCGTGCCGGTGATCATCTACTTCACACTCGCCTTTATCCTGTTCGGCTGGCTCCTGCAGAATTTCACAGCGCTCGGACGCCGGCTCCGTGCGCTCGGCACCAACAGGGACGCCGCGCTCATCGCTGGCGTCAACGTCAACCGGCTCGAACTCGTGCCCTATGCAATGAGTGCCGCCTGCGCCGGTTTCGTCGGCATGATGCTCGTCGGCTATTCGAACGGCGCGACACTCAGAATGGGCGACAGCTATATGCTGCCCTCGATCGCCGCCGTCGTGATCGGCGGCTCCTCGATTCTCGGCGGCAGCGGGACCTTCATCGGCACGGTCGGCGGCGCAATCCTTCTAACCACGCTCGGCACGATGATCTCCGCCATTGGACTCAGCGAGGGATGGCGCACCGTCATCGAGGGCGGGATCATCGTTGGCGCGCTGCTGGTGCTGCGGGGCGAGTTCCTGACCCACATCGGCAATCGGATGCTGACGCGCAGGAAATGACCATGCCCCTGCTTGCAATGTTTCTTTCGATTGTGAGAACGTTCTCACAAGCTATGGCCCGGCACGCAAGGGCCAAATTCCAAAGGGAGGTTGATGCAAATGAAGCTATTAAAAACACTAGGTCTGGCCGCGTCGCTGACGCTTGCCACAGCTGTGAGCGTCGGGACGGTCGTCGACCAGGCCGACGCGCAGGACAAGAAGCTCAAGGTTTATCTGTCGCTGAGCTATAGCGGCAACTCGTGGCAGTCGGAGGCCGCGAACATTGTCAAGGCGCTGGCGCAGACGCCGCCCTACGACAAGACGGTGGAACTGAAGGAGGTGATTTCCGGCACCGATCCGCAGGCGCAGATCTCGGCCTATGAAAGCATGATCCAGGATGGCGCCGACGGCATCATCAGCTTCCCGATCTCGTCGACGGCGTTGAACCGCACCATACATCGCGGCTGCCAGAAAGGCGTGCTGTTCTTCATGTACGACGCCACGGTAACCGAGCCCTGCGCCTACAACGTCAGCTACATCACCGCCGGCTTTGGCGAGAACACCGCCCAGGCGCTGGTCAATATCCTTGGTGGCAAGGGCAATATCTTCCTCAGCCGCGGCGTTCCGGGCAACTCGGTCGACAAACGCCACACCGACGGCGCAATGCACATCTTCAGCCAGTATCCCGGCATCAAGGTGGTCGCCGAATACTATTCCTACTGGGATGACCGCACCACGCAGCAGGAGACGGCCAAGGCGCTCGCCGCACATCCGGACGTCGACGGCATCTGGGCCCAGGCTGGCGAATACGGCGCGATCCAGGCGCAGCTTGACAAGGGCAACAAGCTCGTGCCGATGACCGGCGAGAACTCTGACGGCTTCCGCCTCGGCCTGGCCGATCCGAAGATGCAGGGCATGGGGCTCAAGGGCGTCTCGGCCGGCTCGCCGCCTGCCACCTCCGGCTACGCCTTCAAGCTGATGATGGAGATCCTCACCAAGAAGCGCGACCTGAAGC
>NZ_RZQA01000913.1:0-2396 GCF_004022915.1 Mesorhizobium sp. M7A.F.Ca.US.006.04.2.1 | reverse complement strand
AACGCCATCTCGCCAGCCGGGGCGGCGGGCGGCGAGGGCTGGGCCGCCACCGCCACGTCCTCCAACGGTTCGGTGGCCAACATCAGCGCCATCCAGTCGGGCGCGTCCGAATCGGGCTTCACGCAATCCGACGTCGCCTACTGGGCGCATTCGGGCACCGGCCTCTATGAGGGCAAGCCCAAGGTTGACGACCTGCGCCTCATCGCGACGCTTTATCCCGAGACGATCCATTTGGTCGCGCGTGCCGACGCCGGCATTAAGTCGGTGGCGGATCTCAAGGGCAAACGCGTCTCTCTTGACGAGCCGGGCTCCGGCACCATCGTCGATGCGCGACTTGTGCTTGGCGCTTACGGTCTGGCTGAAAAGGACGTGCAGCCCGAATATCTCAAGCCTGGCCCGGCCGGAGAGCGGCTGCAGGATGGCGCCATGGACGCTTATTTCTTCGTCGGTGGTTATCCGACCGGCGCAATCGTTGAGCTTGCCACCACCAACAACATCACGCTGGTGCCGATCACCGGCCCCGAGGCCGACAAGCTGCTGTCCGAGCAGAAGTTCTTCTCCACCGATACCGTGCCGGAAGGCACCTACAAAAATGTCGGCGAAACCAAGACCATTTCCGTCGCCGCTCAATGGGTGACCAGCGCCAAGCAGACCGACGACCTCGTCTACAAGATCGTCAAGTCGCTTTACAGCGACGAAACCCAAAAGGCCCTGCAGGCAGGCCACGCCAAGGGCAAGCTGATCACGCTCCAGAACGCGGTTACCAGCGCTGGCATTCCGTTTCATCCCGGCGCAGAGAAATTCTACAAGGAAGTCGGCACCCTGAAATAAGAGCCATTTGGACCGGCTGACAACAACGAGGCGGAAGGGATGCTTTCCGCCTCTTTTGTCTGGAAATTCAGGACACGGAACCGGCATGAGCGATGACGACAAGATCAAGCTTTCCGCAATGGAGTTCGATGAGGAGAGCGCTCGCGAACTGGAGGAGAAATTCGACTCCGAAATCCGCTTCCGGCCACTGACCCGTGTCGCGGGCTGGCTGGTCGGCTTCCTCCTGGTGGCGCTGTCACTGTTTCACTACTACACCGCCGGTTTCGGCCTGCTGCAGGAAATGCTGCACCGGGGCATCCACCTGTCGATGGTGCTGGCGCTGATCTTCCTCGTCTTCCCGCTGGTGAAGAAAAGCTACGACCAGCCCGCGCGGTCCAGCCTCCTGCGGCCGCTCGGCATACCCCTTTTCGACTGGCTGCTGGCGATCGCTGCGGTCGTCGTCGTCATGCACGTGCCTATGATCCCGCTCGACGACCTTGCCTTCCGCGTCGGCAATCCCACGGCGCTCGACGTGGTGTTCGGCCTTATCCTCATCCTGCTTCTGCTGGAGGCGACGCGCCGCTCCGTCGGCATCCCGCTGCCCATCATCGCCGTCGTCTTCATGGCCTACGCGCTGTTGGGGCGGTACATGCCGAGCATTCTGGTGCACCCCGGCGCGTCCGTCTCCCAGCTTGTCGATCACCTTTATCTGACGACGCAGGGCATCTACGGCATCGCGCTCGGCGTCGTCGCCACCTACGTCTTCCACTTCGTGCTGTTCGGCGTCTTCGCCACCCGCATTGGCCTCGGCCAGCTCTTCCTCGACTGCGCGGCGTGGGTCGCCGGCCGCTACGCCGGCGGTCCCGCCAAGGTGTCGATCTTCGGCTCGGCGCTGTTCGGCATGATTTCCGGCTCGTCGGTCGCCAACACCGTTACCGTCGGCTCGCTGACCATCCCGGCGATGATCAAGCTCGGCTACAAGAAACATTTCGCCGCAGCGGTGGAAGCGGCGTCCTCGACCGGCGGCCAGGTGACGCCACCGATCATGGGCGCAGCGGCCTTCCTGATGATCGAATTTCTCGAACTGCCCTACACGACCATCATCCTTGCCGCCATCGTGCCCGCCTTCATGCACTTCTTTGGCGTGTTCATGCAGGTGCATTTCGAGGCCAAGCGAACCGGCCTCAGGGGGCTCAGGCCGGACGAGATGCCCGATGTCGTCGAGGCGCTGAAGCGGGACTGGCCGACGATCATCCCGCTCGTCGTTCTCATCGGCGTGCTGCTCTCGGGCTACACGCCCTACATGGCCGCCTTCTGGGGCATCACCTTGTGTATTCTCGTCGGCTTGCTCAATCCGCGCCGGCGCATGTCGGTCGCCGACATCGTGACGTGTCTGCGCGACGGCGCCAAATATGCGCTCGCAGTCGGAGCCGCTGCCGCAACCGTCGGCATCGTCGTGGGCGTCGTCACCCTGACCGGAGTGGGCTTCAAGCTGTCCTACATCGTCACATCGACGGCCGGACACCTTTCCCTTCTCTTCGGCACCTTCATCCCCGAGGCGATCTTCTCGGCCCAGGGCCTGACCC
>NZ_RZQA01000912.1:0-2397 GCF_004022915.1 Mesorhizobium sp. M7A.F.Ca.US.006.04.2.1 | reverse complement strand
GCCTATGAGGAGGCTTGCCATGTGATGGGCCAGGAAGTTGCCGCAATCGTGATCGCCTGCATTCTGCAAAGAGCGCAGCATATCAACTCGGCTGGCGGTTATCTGCGCGTGCTGACCGAAAAGGCAAAAGCGGGTGAGTTTTCTGTTGGACCTATGCTCATGGCGGCGCTGAAAGACAATGGCGCGTCAGCACGGATGACCGGATGAGCGTGGGCAAGGCAAGATATCGCGGGGCAGCGGCGTAAGGATGTGACCGGTGCTGTTGAGGTGGCCTGGCACATTCCCACCTGTCGGCGGGGTTTGCGGCGCGGCCACTGAACGGGTTCGTTCTTGAAAACAGTCTACAAGTGCCATATCTTTTGCACACGAAATATGACTCCCGATATGGTAGGATGAACACCATGGGCCAGGCACTCAAGATAGCCGAGCAGAATGGACCTCTCATCTTGTCCTACATGGACCGGAATGGGAAGATTGCGATTGGGCAGGTCGCGGACGGTTTTGGCATGTCCAAAGGCCAGTTGGCCCAGACTGCAGGTCTTGCGCGCGAGACGCTTTATCGGTCAGAGCGTAGCGCCACGGGAAAGACCCAGGGGCGTCTGCGAGAAATGCTCGAGATCATCAGCCGGGTGACGGATTGGGCGGGTGGCAAGGAGCAGGCGATGGCCTGGTATCGGGCTCAGCCGCTTCCGGCATTTGGGGGACGCACCGCTGAGGCGCTGGTGAAGGACGGCAAGGCAGCAGCGGTCCGTGATTATCTCGATCACATGGCCGTTGGCGGGTTTGCGTGAGGTTCGTCGGAACCTGCTACCGCGCACATGATCCACGTTGGGCATTCAAGCCGACTTCCGGCGAAGGAGCGGCGATCAGAGGTGCGCGATTTAATCCCAAAGGCGTGCCGGCGCTCTATTTGGCGCTGACCATCATGACAGCGGTCAAGGAAGCCAACCAGGGGTTCGCGCACCGGATCGATCCGTGCGTGCTGTGTTCCTATGAGATCGACTGCGATGACATCGTTGATCTGACAACAGACGAGGGCAGGGGAGAATTTTCTATCGCGCTCGAAGAGATGGCCTGCGCCTGGGCGACGGCGCTCAGCGACGGAGAGCGCCCAGCGTCCTGGTCCATCTACGACCGCTTGCGACCTCGAAATATTGCCGGCATCGTGGTCCCAAGTTTCGCGCCGAGCGCCGAGATGGAGGATCGTAACCTGGTCCTTTGGGACTGGGGCCCGGGTCTACCGCACAAGGTGGCTGTATTCGACCCCAGTGGTCGGCTGCCGAGGGATCAGCTGTCTTGGCGATAGACCGATCCGCCAGGGGAGGGGGCCTACAGTCCACTGGCCCTGGTGAGATTGACGCGAAACCGGTCCCTGCGCCGCTGGTAGCGGCGGGTCATTTCGGCCGACGTATGGCCAAGCTGCTTTTGAACGTAACGCTCGTCGACCTCAGCCGATGAGGCAAGACCGGCGCGCAAGGAATGACCGGAAAATTTCTCTGCACGATCGCCTTCGGACAGGTCGCCACGAACCCCGGCTGCGAGGGCGGTGCGTTTGACCAGCCGCGCCACTTCCTGGTCGTTGAGCCGCTCGGCTGCAACTGCTTTGCCGTTTCCGGTGACGCGTCGAAACAACGGCCCATGGCCGACCCTCGCCAGTTTCAGCCAGGTTTGCACCGCCACAACCGGGCATGTGGCATCGGACGAGCCACGGCCGATCTCGACCTCGCGCCAGCCGGTCTTTCCGCGCAATGCGACGAGAACGCCTTTGTCCAAAACCTCGATCCAGCCGCGGCCGTCCTGGGTTTGGTCCCTGGCAACGTCCAGGCCAACGATTTCAGAACGCCGCAGGCCGCCGGCGAAACCCAACAGGAGCATGGCGCGGTCGCGCAGGCCGCGCAACGTTCCACGGTCAAGGGTCTCGAGCATGGCAATCAGGTCTTCAGTCAGAATGGCTTCCTTTTGCCGGGGAGGGGAGGCGTGGGTGTTGCGAATGCCGGCCAGCACAGTGGCGATATGCCGGTCCTTCCTGTCCAATGGCTGGCCACGCTGAGAAAAATTCCAGGTGATCGAGGAGAGACGTCGCTCGATGGTCGAGACGGCGTTCGGCTTCTTGTCGCCCGTCACCTTACCGGACGCGCAGGCCGTGATGTAAAGGCCAACGACCTGCGGGTCGGGCGGCAACACATCGAGATGCTGGCGGCGCGCCCAGGCGCAAAAATGCTTCCAATCGGCGGCGTAGGCGCGCCGGGTGTTCGCCGAGCTTGCTGCCTCGACGTAATCGCGCGCGCGCTCGGCGAGCCCTTCCAGGTGCGCCGGCAGGGGAGGGGCGTTTTGCGGCTCGCAGGGTGCCTGCGCCATTTCCATGACGATATCGACAATATCAGGCAAGTCGTCGGC
>NZ_RZQA01000911.1:0-2403 GCF_004022915.1 Mesorhizobium sp. M7A.F.Ca.US.006.04.2.1 | reverse complement strand
GGGTGAAGTTATCGACGCCGCGATGGTCGATGGCGCTTCGATGCTGGCGGTGCCCCTGCACGCCTTGATGGCGGCCGGCTTGTGGAGCGATAAGCGTGGCGCGAACCTGCTCGATTCCGGCGCCCCGTTCTACGACACCTATGAGACGTCGGACGGACGCCATATCGCCATCGGCTGTCTCGAGCCGCAATTCTTCGCCGAATTCGCCAGGCTGCTGCCGCTCGACGAGCGCTTTGCATCCGGCCAGTACGACAAGGCCCTGTGGCCGCCGATGCGCGCCGCCATTGCCGATCGGATCCGGCAGAAACCACGCGACGACTGGGACCGGTTGTTCGCGCAAACCGATGCCTGCGTTGCACCCGTTCTGTCGCTGCAAGAGGCAAAGCACCACCCGCACAATCGGGCACGCAACGCCTCTGTGACGGCAGGTGCATTTGAGCGCCCGGCCCCGGCCCCGCGTTTCTCGAGTTCGCAACCGACATTGGCCACTATGCCCGGCGATGAGGATTTGTTGCCGTCGACAATGCTGGCACGTTTCGGCTTTGCGAAAGCCGAGATCGACGACCTTGTCAAATCCGGCTTGCTGACCGATAACTAGAGAACAAAAATCAACTTACTGCGGTGCTGCCTTGGACGAGCCGAAGAAGGACGTGATCCGTGAGACGGACGCCGAAGCGATCCGGCTGGCGAAGACGCTTCTGCGCAGCGCCCGCTTTGGCGCCCTGGCGGTGATCGAACCGCAAACCGGCTCGCCGCTGGCCAGCAGGGTTGGCGTGGCCACCGACATCGACGGCGCACCGCTGATCCTGGTGTCGATGCTTTCGGCGCACACCGGCGCGCTGCTTGCCGACCCGCGCTGTTCCCTGTTGCTCGGCGAACCAGGCAAGGGCGACCCGCTGGCGCACCCGCGCCTGACACTGGTCTGCCAGGCGGTAAGGATCGAGCGCGGATCGGCCGAACACGCCCGCACCGAGCGCCGTTACCTCAATCACAATGCCAGGGCGAAACTTTACGCCGGTCTCGGTGACTTTTCGATCTTTCGCCTCGATCCGCAACGCGCCAGCCTCAACGGCGGCTTCGGCAAGGCCTATCAGCTCGACCGATCGGATCTGCTCGCCAGCGGACCGGTCGTCGAGGAACTCGCGGCGCGCGAACAATCGGCCATCGACCACATGAACGCCGACCATCTCGACGCGATCGCCGTTTACGCACAGCATTTCGCCAAAGTATCCGGCAACGGCTGGCGTATTGCCGGATTCGATGCCGATGGCATGGATCTGGTGTCGGGCGACGATGCTTGCCGGGTCTTTTACCCGCAACCTCTGGGCGCAGCAGGTGAATTGCGGCACGTTCTGGTCGATATGGCGAGGGCGGGCCGAGCCATTGTCGACGCCGAGACTGAGACTTAATTATGCTGGATCAAAAGCAACACTTGAGATTTAGGTGAAATGCTCTACCTTTTAGTGACGCTGAATCGCCAGCGCCGATCGATAAGTGAATTTATGGAATCAGACGCCATTGCCCCCATGGCGTCGGGATGAACAGGAAGCATGGGGGATCGATGGTCTCGACAAAGCTAATCGTGAACGCCGAATCGGCGGCAGAGTTTCTCATGCTGATGGGCAATGAGAAGCGACTGTTGATCATGAGCTACCTCGCCGAAGGTGAAATGTCGGTGGGAGCCATAGCCGAGAAGGTGATGCTCAGCCAATCCGCCCTGTCCCAGCATCTCGCCAAGTTGCGGGCGCTCGACCTTGTCGACACCCGCCGCGACCGGCAGATGATTTACTACTCCTGCAAATCCGACGCCGTGCGAGAACTGCTTGTCATGCTGGACGGCATTTTCGGCAGCGGCAAGGATGACCTGTCCCAGATGGCGCACCGCTTGCGCCGTGCTGGAACCTGACCACACAGCCGCCGATCTCGCCGGCGATTCAGAGCGACATGCGCCGATTTGGGGCGCACAAAGCTGGCTGATTGTCCCGAATTGTCGCATCGTGCTTTCCAAACAAGGTGAGCGCCGGGAAGCGGTCCGGATTTTCGGGCCGATGCGACGGTCGCGAGGAATGCATGGATCCCATTCGCATCGACGACCCGCAAGATCCGCGCGTCGCTGCCTATCTCGACATTCGCGAGCGTGACCTCGCCGGCCGGCAAGGCCGCTTCGTCGCCGAAGGCAAGGTGGTGCTCGACCTGTTGCTCACAACTGGACGCTTTGCCGCCGAATCGGCCCTCGTCCTGGAAAACCGGCTGGCGGGTCTCGACAAGATCCTGAGCAAGGCGCCCGCCGACCTCCCGGTCTATGTGGCCACCAGCGCTGTGATGGACGCAATCGCCGGATTTCACATGCATCGCGGCATCCTGGCCATGGGCCGCAAGGGAGCGCCGCAGCCGGCCGAAGCC
>NZ_RZQA01000910.1:0-2407 GCF_004022915.1 Mesorhizobium sp. M7A.F.Ca.US.006.04.2.1 | reverse complement strand
CGCCTTCAACCATGCGGCCATAGCCGCCGTTCCAGCCGGCCTTGGTGACGGTGCCGGGCGCCGTGACCTTTGCGGCCATGCCGATCGGCGCCCTGAAATCCATGCCGGAATGCAGTGCCGCGGTGCCGAGGATCGGGTCGGTGCGCACGCCGAACGGGCTGGTGACGGAGTGGCCCGGCGCGGGGTTGGTCAGCGGCAGCTGGCGCGCTTCTTTCTTGAGATGGTCGAGCGCGTCCAGCGCTTCGTCCAGCTCCTTGACCTTGCTGTCGAACATCATCGAACTGTCGAGCGGGATCAGCGGTCCGCCGACGTCGCTGTCGCCCTTGCCGAAGTCGCTGTCGACGGGCAGTCCGGCCGCCTCGAGCGCCTGGGTGATGGCATCGGCGCTCTTATAGGCATTGTCGGCAAGCGTGCTGATGCGGGTCAGTTGATCGCTCTCGATGGATTTCAACGACTGGTTGATCGAGACGAAGAGCTTGTCGGCACGATCGGCGGCTGAATCATTGGGCAGCGGATCGGAGCGGGTTGACCACAGCGAGAACGGCCTTGTGTCGCCGGCGCCGAGATCGGCGCTCAGGCTGGCGACCGCATAATTCCGCGCGGGCTCCTTGATGCTGCCGGTCGCTTCGGCGCGTTTGTCCGGCTTCGCAGCCGCTGCCGGATCTTCGGCCGGCGCTGCGCCGACTTCGCTCTCGGCGCGTTCGAGCAGCGGACCAAGGCGGCCATGACGCTGGCTCAACTGGCTCTGGCGTTCAAGCAGTTCGCTGACCTTGGTTTCCATCAGCTGCTGGTCGAGCAACTGGCGGCTGGTGATGCGGTCGACCTGGGCGCGAAGCGCCGAAATGCGATCTTCATAGGCTTGCTGCATGCGCGCCTGACGCGCCGTTGTGGCGCCGATCAAATCGTCGCGCAGCACGAGATAGGAGGTGGCCATGAGGTAGCCGACGGCAATGGCGGCCAGCGCCGAGCCGATAAAGGCCGCCAGCCACGGTCGGATCGTAAAATGCCTGATCTCGTTGCCCCGGGCGATGATGACCGTATGGGGCTCCTTACGCTTGCCGAAGACTGCGGACTGACCGGTTGCGTTCACGGGACCAAGCTTTCGTTTACGACACCACGACAGCTTGATTACACATTATTAGGGTTAACAAAGGCTTGCAGCGATAGCTTGCTCGCAGCGATTGCCCGCCAGGCGTGCGTAAGGTTGCAAGGGAACCTGGGCCAGCCTCGCCGGCAAACCTCAAAGCGCTCGAACGGCCTCGAGCACCTCTTCGGCATGGCCCTTGACGCGGACCTTGCGCCAGATCCTGGCGATCCGCCCGTCGCGGCCGATCAGGAACGTCGCGCGCTCGACGCCCATATACTTGCGGCCATACATCGATTTCTCGACCCACAGATGGTAGGCCTCGATCACCTTGCGCTCCTCGTCGGCGGCGAGGTCGATGGTGAGATTGTATTTCGACTTGAACTTGTCGTGCTTCTTGACGGGGTCGGGCGACAGGCCGATCACCACGGCGCCGGCCTTCTCGAACTCCGGCTTCAACTGCGAGAAGCTGATCGCCTCCTGCGTGCAGCTTGTTGTGTCGTCCTGCGGATAGAAATAGAGCACGATGGGCTTGCCGGACGATGCGGCAAGGCTGACCGATCCGCCGCCGTCCCGCGGCAGGTCAAATTGCGGCGCAAGATCGCCTACGTCGAGGTCAGCCATACCGATGCCCTTGTTTGAGGTTACGCGCGAAGCCACACCGATATAGTGTCGGACGGGGATTCGTCCACGATCGAGTTCGTACAACGGAAAATTGCGTGGATCAGGAGCGACCGCAGCACGAGAAGATCCGGTTCAGGCGTGATGAGATCACCGACCTGGGGACCTTTCCGTCCGCCTGCCGTGTGCCGCCGCTTGGTCAGGCGTCGATCGGACGCGGTTTTCGCATCCTGTCGCGACTGTTCGCCGGTCTGGTCGCTTTCGTGCTGCTGGCCGCCGTGCTCGTTTATCTGGTTGGCGCCTCCGGCATCGGAGCCGACCGGCTTCGCGCCGAGGCGGAAACGGCGCTTGAGAAACTGGCGGGCGTCGATGTCAATGTCGCGGTCGGGCCTGCCCGCATCACGCTCGACGGTTCGAGTTTCATCGCGCTTCAGGTCAGCGACGTCAGCTTGAAGACATCAGACGGCAAGCCGATGGCCGATGCCGGCCGCGTGCGCTTCGGCGTGCGTCTGTTCCCGCTGCTGTGGGGAGATGTGCGGCTGACCAGCGCCAGGATCTCGGATGCCCGCATCGTCGTGGCGGCGATGCCGTCAGGCGGCGACTGGACCGCCGGCCTGCGCAATGCGGACGGCCTCATCGATCCGGAGAAGCTGTCCGCCGCGGTGTTCGGAAACATCAAGCACGCAGTCGATGCCGTGCGGG
>NZ_RZQA01000090.1:0-11779 GCF_004022915.1 Mesorhizobium sp. M7A.F.Ca.US.006.04.2.1 | reverse complement strand
CTGTTTTTCCTGTTGGCCCCCAATATCTTTGTGTATTTCGTACAGGCCCTGCCCCGCCAGTCGCTGATCCGCATCATGGCCTACCAGCTTCCCTATGCGGTCATGCAGTTCATCGGGCTGGCCATCGTCTGGTCATCGAGGCAAAAGCTTGCCCGTCTCGATCGCATATTGATGGCCGTGCTGGCGGCGAGCGGCCTGCAGTTTGCCTCCAAGCCATTCATCGCCCATGCGCTCGGCGGCTGGGGCGCCAATCCGCAAGCCTATCTGCAAAGCAACTACGCGCTGGTGTCGCAATCGCTCGGCACTGTCTTTGCGCTGGCGCTGGCGCTGCTGATGCTGGCCATCCTGGTTCGCGACGTGCTTGCCGAAGTGACGTCGAAGTCGGAGACGGACACGCTTTCGCGCCTGCTCAATCGCGGCGGCTTCACCCGCCATGCCGAACTGGCGGTGCTTGGCGCCCTGCGGCAAGGCGTGCCGGTCGCGCTGGTCATAGCCGATCTCGATCATTTCAAGAGCGTCAACGACAGCTTCGGCCATGCGTCCGGCGACCGGGTGATCGAGACTTTTGCAGGCTTCCTGCGTGAAGCCGCCGCCGCGCATCACGTTGCCGGCCGCATTGGCGGCGAGGAGTTCGCCATCATCCTGCCGGGAACCAACCTTGCCGCGGCGCGGCTGTTCGCCGAGGGAACGCGCAGCGCCTTCGGCGCGCTGCCCATAGACGGACTGCCGGCTGACAACCGCTGCACCGCGAGCTTCGGCGTCGCCGAACTCCATGCGAGCGAAGACTTTGCCGATCTGATGCGGCGGGCCGACCAGGCGCTCTATCAGGCGAAGAATGCCGGGCGCGATTGCGTGCGCGTCTCCGTCGGGCCTGCCGGCAACTGGTCGTCAGCCGGAACGGAAGCTAGCGGCAGGGGCTGAGTTCGGGCATCTCGCCGTCGGAGAGGCCGTACATATAGGAGCGGCCCTTCACCAGCACCGGCGGCCGGTAGCAATCGCTATAACCGCCGATTTCGTCGGCTTCGTTCTCGTAGATCACCTTGGGCTGGCCGGCGCTGGTGTAGTCGGAGAGCTGCTTGGCCAGCCTGCCTTGGCCGACGATGATGCGCTTGTAGCCGGCGGCGCTGTCGACGACGAGGTTGCCGAAGGAATCGGCGTAGACGCGATCCTGATGCCGTGCGCCGGCAAGCGCTGGCGCTGCAAGGCCGGCGACCGAGGCTGCTACGACGAGCGCCGCAAGGCGCGATTTGCCCGAATTCGAACGCATGGCGTCCTCCGTGTCTTGAGGGAAAGCCTCCTCGAATCAGAAATTAACGGTTTCTTAACCTTTGTTAAGAGGCCGGCGCGTTTGGCGGCGATGTCTCGGTAAACATGGTTAATATCCGTTAATATCCGACTGGATGGAAAACCCGGTGGCCATCATTCGGCCATGCTTGGCCGCACCATCGCAGCGGCGTCCGCCTTGGCGTCGGGACGATATTGATCTGGACAAAGCATCGTGGCCGCTTGCCGCGCGGGAGGACAGCATATGGCGCTACGCCGGCCGATTTGGGCGTCCGTTTTCCCGTTGCTCGGTGTCGTCGCTGCCTGTGTGCCGCAAGACAGCGCGCCGAAGACAGCCAATACCGTCGTCGTCTCACCTGCGCCGGCCCAGCAGTCCGTCGCAGCCGCGGTGCCTCCGGCAGCTGCAACCAAGATCATCACCGACCTTACCGCGCCGCGACCAGGCATAGGCACGGCCACCTACAGATGCGGCAACAACGGTATGATTTCCATCCAAAATCTAGGCACGTCGTTGCGTGTGGTCGGGTCCGACGGCGCGACCGAGGAGTTTGCGGCGTCGCCTGCCAACCAGAGCAGCCGCTACCAGGCGGCCACGCATGACGCAATCGTGATCGACGGGCGCGAGGCGCTGGTGATGAAGAAGGGATCGACGCCGCAGACCTGCAAACGCTGACGCCAGTCTCACCACCGCTGGGCCCTGGGGCCAGATATGTTGCACTGCAGCGATATCGAGCCGGCTTCAGGCCTTCCCGGCCTAATCGATTGAAGCCAAAGCCCGCCTTTTAGTCAGACTAAATTACGTTTTCGAAACGGTTTTCTGGCTTTGACGCGGTGCAAAAAGAGCATTAGAAACCGGCTGTCCGAAGTCGCAACCGGAAGCGGCAATGCCGCATTTCCACCTGAGGCTCCAGAGAGACGCCGAACTGGGGGAGCCATGAGCAAATCACCAGCCACCCGCGAATTTGCCAGACGTGAACGGCCGATTTCGCCGCACCTCACCGTGTACCGGCCGCCGATCACCATGACGATGTCGATCATTCACCGCATCACCGGCGGCGCGCTGTATTTCGGCACGCTGCTGGTCGCCCTGTGGCTGATGGCGGCGGCAAGCTCGCAGGCGACCTTCGATTGGGCCAATTGGGCCTTCGGCACCTGGCTCGGCCGGATCATCCTGTTCGGCTACACCTGGGCGCTGATGCATCATATGCTGGGCGGCGTACGGCACCTCATCTGGGACACGGGCGCGGGCCTGGAAAAGCATACCGCCTCGAAGATCGCCTGGGCGACGCTGGCCGGCTCGATCCTGCTCACGCTGCTGATATGGATCGCCGGCACCATGGCGCGGGGAGCTTGATCATGAGCGGCAAAAACACCGACATGCGCACGCCGCTGGCGAGGGTCCGCGGCCTCGGCTCCGCCCGCGAGGGCACCGGGCATTTCTGGCGCCAGCGCCTGACCGCGATCGCCAACATCCCGCTGATCCTGTTCTTCGTCGGTTTCCTGATCGCGCTCAACGGCGCCGACCACGAGCATGTGCGGGCAGCCCTTGCCAACCCGTTCGTGGCGCTGGTGATGGCCCTGGTGCTCATCTCCGGTCTCACCCATATGCGGATCGGCATGCAGGTGATCATCGAGGATTACGTGCATGGCGAAGGCATGAAGCTGGCGCTGATCGCGCTCAATACATTTTTCACCATAGCGGTCGGCGTCGCCTCGATCTTCGCCCTGCTCAAGCTGGCATTCGGAGGCTGAGTTGGCCAAGGACGCGAAACAAGCCAACACGGCAGGCTATACCTTTGTCGACCACAAGTTCGACGTGGTGGTCGTTGGCGCCGGCGGCGCCGGCCTGCGCGCCACGCTCGGCATGGCCGAACAGGGGCTGCGCACCGCCTGCATCAGCAAGGTGTTCCCGACCCGCTCGCACACGGTGGCGGCGCAAGGCGGCATTGCCGCCTCGCTGTCCAACATGGGTCCCGATTCCTGGCAATGGCACATGTACGACACCGTCAAGGGCTCGGACTGGCTGGGCGATGTCGACGCCATGGAATATCTGGTGCGCGAGGCGCCGGCCGCGGTCTACGAGCTCGAACATTACGGCGTGCCGTTTTCGCGCACCGAAGAGGGCAAGATCTACCAGCGGCCGTTCGGCGGCCACATGATGAACTATGGCGAAGGTCCCCCGGTGCAGCGCACCTGTGCCGCCGCCGACCGCACCGGGCATGCCATCCTGCACACGCTTTACGGCCAGTCGCTGAAGAACAATGCGCAGTTCTTCATCGAGTATTTCGCGCTCGACCTGATCATGGAGCCGGACGGCACCTGCACCGGTGTCGTCGCCTGGAACCTGGATGACGGCACCATCCACCGCTTCTCGGCCAAGATGGTGGTGCTGGCGACCGGCGGCTATGGCCGCGCCTATTTCTCGGCCACCTCGGCGCACACCTGCACCGGCGACGGCGGCGGCATGGCCGCGCGTGCCGGCTTTCCGCTGCAGGACATGGAGTTCGTGCAATTCCACCCGACCGGCATCTATGGCGCCGGCTGCCTGATCACCGAGGGTGCGCGCGGCGAGGGCGGCTATCTCGTCAATTCCGAGGGCGAGCGCTTCATGGAGCGCTACGCGCCGTCAGCCAAGGACCTTGCCTCGCGCGACGTCGTCTCGCGCTGCATGACGCTGGAGATCCGCGAAGGCCGCGGCGTCGGCAAGAACAAGGACCACATCTTCCTGCATCTCGACCATCTCGATCCCGCCGTCCTGCATGAGCGGCTGCCGGGCATTTCGGAATCGGCCAAGATCTTTGCCGGTGTCGACCTGACCAAGGAGCCGATCCCGGTGCTGCCCACGGTCCACTACAATATGGGCGGCGTGCCGACCAATTACTGGGGCGAGGTGCTCAATCCGACGGCGCTCAATCCAGACCAGGTGTCGCCCGGATTGATGGCTGTCGGCGAAGCCGGCTGCGCCTCCGTGCACGGCGCCAACAGGCTCGGTTCGAATTCGCTGATCGATCTTGTGGTGTTCGGCCGCGCGGCGGCGATCCGCGCCGGCCAGGTCATCGACCGCAAGTCGGCGATCCCTTCGCCCAACGAAGCCTCGGTCGAAAAGATCATGGACCGCTTCGACCGGCTGCGTTACGCCAACGGCTCGACGCCGACGGCGGTGCTGCGTGAAAAGATGCAGAAGGCGATGCAGGAAGACGCGGCCGTATTCCGCACGCAGGAGTCGCTCGAAAATGGCTGTAAGCGCATTTCGCAGATCTGGGGCGAGTTGAAGGACATCAAAGTGTCCGACCGCTCGATGATCTGGAACTCCGATCTGGTCGAAACGCTGGAGCTGGAAAACCTGATGGCCAATGCTATCACCACGGTCTACAGCGCCGAGGCGCGCAAGGAGAGCCGTGGCGCGCACGCACGTGAGGACTTTTCGGCGCGCGACGACGCGGTCTGGCGCAAGCATACGCTGGCCAGGCTGAGCGAAGACGGCAAGGTGGCACTCTCCTACCGGCCGGTGCACACCGAGCCGCAGCTGGCTGAAAAGGACGGCGGCATCAGCCTCGCCAAGATCGCGCCCAAGGCCAGAGTGTATTGAGGATCGAACATGGTTGAACTCACGCTCCCCAAGAATTCGCAGATCAAGCCGGGCAAGACCTGGCCGAAGCCGGAGGGCGCCACCAATCTGCGGGAATACCGCATCTATCGCTGGTCGCCGGACGACGACGAGAACCCGCGCATCGACACCTATTTCGTCGACATGGACGATTGCGGGCCGATGGTGCTCGACGCGCTGCTGTGGATCAAGAACAAGATCGACCCGACGCTGACCTTGCGGCGTTCCTGCCGCGAAGGCATTTGCGGCTCCTGCGCCATGAACATCGACGGTTCCAACACGCTCGCCTGCACCAAGGGCTGCGACGACATTTCGGGCGCGGTAAAAGTCTACCCGCTGCCGCATATGCAGGTGGTCAAGGACCTGGTGCCCGACCTCACCAATTTCTACGCCCAGCACGCGTCGATCCAGCCCTGGCTGAAGACGGTGTCGCCGGAGCCGGCCAAGGAGTGGCTGCAGAGCCATGAGGACCGCGAGAAGCTCGACGGGCTCTATGAATGCATATTGTGCGCCTGCTGCTCGACCTCGTGCCCGAGCTATTGGTGGAACGGCGACCGCTATCTCGGCCCGGCAACGCTTCTGCAGGCCTATCGCTGGCTGATCGATAGCCGCGACGAGGCCACCGGCGAGCGGCTCGACAATCTCGAAGACCCGTTCCGGCTCTATCGCTGCCACACCATCATGAACTGCGCGCAGACCTGCCCCAAAGGCCTCAACCCGGCCAAGGCGATCGCGGAGATCAAGAAGATGATGGTGGAGAGAAGGGTTTAGGCGGTTGGTTGGTTGCCGGCGAGAGTAATCCAATGAGCGATGACCTTCCCATCCTTTCCCCTGTGGAAGCTCGCATTCTCGGCTGCCTGATCGAGAAGAAGGAGCTGACGCCGGATGTCTATCCGCTGACGCTCAACGCGGCACTGGCCGCCGCCAACCAGAAGACGGCGCGCGAGCCGGTGATGGCGCTGGAGCAGAGCGAGGTGCACCGGGGGCTGAAGCTGCTCGAACAAAAGGGGCTGGTGCGGCAGATGTTCGGTTCGCGTGTCGAGCGCTACGAGCACCAGATGGCGCAGCGCTTCTCGCTGACCACACCGCAGACCGCCTTGATCGGCTTGCTGTTGCTGCGCGGGCCGCAGACGGCCCATGAATTGTCGGCGCGCACCGAGCGCATGGCACGGTTTTCGTCGATCGAAGATCTGCGCGCCGAGCTCGACATGCTGATCGGCCGCCGACCGCCACTCATCCAGGAAATCCCACGCGGACCGGGCCAGCGCGAGGAGCGTTACGTCCATCTGCTGAGCGGGACTCCGCAGATCGCCCCCATCGCCATGCAGGCTGCGTCGGCTGGTTCATCTGCCTCCGGCCTCGAGGAGCGCGTCAGCGCCCTTGAGGAGGAGATTGCAATGTTACGCGCCCGCATCGACGCGCTGACCGGCGAGCGCTAGGTTCACCTCCTCGAGTAAACGCCGCTCGCTTCGCCGTCGGGGTCGATCAGCCGCAGCTGGTTGCCGTCCAGTTGCCAGCGCAAGGAGACCGGCTTCAGGTCACCGGGCTTGAATTTCCAGAGGCCCGTGAGGTCGGGCCGGCAACCATTGACGGATTTGTAGGTTCCTGCCGTCGGCGTGAAAACCAGGGTCGAGCCGCGCACGGAGGCCTTACCGGTCTTCAGGGTCAGCGACCGGACCTGACCGCAGCCGTCGACCAGAGACGATTGGAACAGCGCGTAATAGGTGCGCCCGTCAGCCCCGAAGGTAAAGGTGACGCTGCCGCCGCTGCCTGGATCGCAGTTGCTGAATGTGTCGCAATAATTGCCGCTGGCAACTGCAAAACCCCACTTGCCGACGAGCGCTGCCGGCATCGCACCGAGGCGCGAGCGTGTCGTCGGTCCCTTGCCCTGGCCGTAAGCGCCGCCGGCGCTGAAGGCCAGCCAGCCGGCAAGCCCGACAAGTGCCGCCCGGCAGGCGTGGTGTGACGAGGCCCTCAACATCCTTTGCTCGCAACAAGCTGCCGGAGATAGACAAGCCGCGTGCCGATGACATTGTTGACGATCGCCGTCTTGCCGGCCGGCGCCATGCCGCCGTATTTCTTGACCGACGGCCCATGATTCTTCGCCTCTTCGTAACCTGCCATCAATTGCCGCAGATCCGCACAGGACATCAAGGCGTACTTCGCCTGCTCCTGCGGGCTGATGACGCTCGATTGCGCCATGCCGGCGGAGTTGGCCGCCGCCATGCCGGCCATGCCGACGACCGCAGAAACCGGGTTGATGCCGACGCAGCCCGATAGGCCGAGGCACAGGACCGGTGCCGCCAGGACTGTATGCCGGACGCTCATGGCCGTCGCTCCCCACACGGCCGCTTCGGATCGCGATGGTCGGCGACGGTTCCGCCGAGAGCGATGGACAACAGATAGACGCGTGGATTGAAGCCTGCCGAGGCGAGCCCCGACAGTGTCCTGAACAATTGCAAATGATACATCGAACCCCCTTGTGGCTGTTTGCGATGCGCTTCCTGATCGGAAACGCGCTGCAAACTAGGTCCGGCAAAAGCGGGCAGCTTGGACGCAGCGGCCCTAAAAACGGCCCAAACGGCCCTGTATTGACGTTTTCGGAGGCGCGGCGCATATCACGCCGCTTCTAATTGACCTGAGGCATGGGGGATGCCGGTGACGGCGACGATGGGGCCAACCGCCTCGTTCCGACTGATGACGGACGCGCTTCCGGAGCGGGATCGCGTCGAGGTCATGCGCGAGGTCTATGGCCGCACGGTGCTCAAGGTCGATCTCGATCCACTCGGCCCGACGCATGTCGATATGCAGGTGCGCGCGTTGCCTGGCCTCGGCATCGCCACGGGCACGTGTTCGGAATTCCGCGTCCATCATTCGACGTCGCTGATCGACAGCGACGATCTCGTCCTCCTGGTCGCCCTCGATGGCGCAAGCGTGATGAAGCATCGCGGCCGTGAGGAGCCGGTCGGCAACGGCCAGGCGCTGATGATGAGCGGCGAGGAGGTCGGCCTCAATGTCATCCAGCCAGGCGGTCTTCGCTTCGTCAATATGAGCTTCTCGCTCAAGGCACTGTCACCGCTGATCGGCGACCCGGCCCCGGCGCTGATGCAGCCGCTGCCAACCTCCGGCGGGGCGATGCGGCTGCTGCTCGACTATGTCAGGTCGATCCAGGATGCCGGCGACGTGCTGACCCCGGAGGCCTGGCATCTGGCGACGACGCATATTTTCGATCTCGTCGCTCTGGCCATGGGTGCCACCCGAGACGCGGCAGAAATCGCCCGGGGCCGAGGCGTGCGCGTGGCGCGGCTGCGTGCCATCAAGGCCGAAATAACAGCCCATGGCGGCGACCTGTCGGCCGAAGACATCGCCCGCCGTCACCGCCTTTCGGCCCGCTACATCAGAAAACTGTTCGAGAGCGAAGGCACGTCGCTGTCGGATTTCATGCTGTGCCAGCGCCTGTTGCGCGCGCATCGGATGCTCAGCAATCCTCGTCATGCCGGACGCAGCATCACGGCGATCGCCTTCGAGGCAGGCTTCAACGACCTCTCCTATTTCAACCGGGCGTTCCGGCGGCGCTACGGCGCGACGCCATCGGATGTGCGGGCGGCCGCGTTGAAGGGCTGACCGCAAACGAAAACGCCGGCCCAAGGGCCGGCGGTTTCTGGATGAATTTGCCGTTCGGGCCTTCAGCCGAGCTTGGCGTCGAGCGATACGTTTATGGCGCCGAGCGCCTTCGAGACCGGGCAGCCGGCCTTGGCCTTTTCGGCCAATTCCTTGAACTTCGCCGCGTCGATGCCCGGGACCTTGCCGACCACTGTGAGGGCGCTTCCGGTGATCCCGGTGCCGGGAACCAGCGTCACCACGGCCTTGGCGTCGAGTTCGGTGGCCGGCGTGCCGTTCTCGGCCAGGAAATGCGAAAACTGCATGGCAAAGCAGCCGGCGTGCGCCGCCGCGATCAGCTCTTCAGGGTTGGTGCCGGATTTGCCGCTCTCGTCCTCGAAGCGCGCTTTGAACGAATAGGGCGTGCCCTTCAGGGTTCCGCTCTGGGTGTCGAGCGTGCCCGTGCCCTCTTTCAGATTGCCTTTCCAGACGGCGTTTGCGGTGCGGTCCATGAATTCCTCCTTATTACAGCGGTGGCGCCGGCCAGGCGGCGTTCCTCCCAACTATAGCGCGGGCGCGAGGGAAGGCCACCGCGCTGTTTGCGCGCGCACGCAGCACCGGCGAGCCGCACCGAATTTTTTTGAAAAAATGTACGTGCAAGAATGTCGACTTGCATCGGCCCCGACCGTCCTGCGGGCGGCCACGGATTCTCGTGGCGGATGGAGGTTCGCATGAACAATCTGTTTTCTGCCCATTGGACAAGCACCTGCCGAACGGCCGATCCAGGGAAAAGCGACCCGCTGCATGTGCCGCCCTCCGGCTTCGGCCGGCTGCTTGCGGCAGTTGCAATCATCGGCATTGCGGTCAGCCTTCTCGACCATGTCGCTGCCGGCAAGAACTCAACCGATACCGTGATCGCCTATGGTTCGTCACAGCAAGGGAGCTGGAAATGAAATATGTCTGTCTGGTCTATGGCGAGGAAAACGACCTCCATGCCATGACGCCGGAGCGTCTGGCCAAGCTCGATGCCGATTCGATGGCTCATGACCGGTCATTGGATCAGCGTGGGGTGCTGATCGTCGCGCAGGCGCTGCAATCGGTGAAGACGTCGAAGACGGTGCGGCGACGCCAGGGCAAGCGGCTGATCACCGACGGCCCGTTCGCCGAAACCAAGGAGCAGTTGCTTGGCTTCGTCATGATCGAGGCCGACAATCTCGACCAGGCGCTGGAGATCGCCGGCGAGATCCCGCTGGCCGAAATCGGCACCATCGAGGTGCGGGCGATCTACAATGTGCCGGGGTCATAGCCCCCGCCATGTGCTACAGCCACGCGGAAACCAAGGCGTTCGATTGAACGATCGTCCCGGTTCATTTGGTGCGCAACTTTTGCGTGTTGAAGCAAGGCGAGAGTTCTCCTATCGTCGCCGGGGTTCTTGGGGATTTCGACATGCCTTTCCTGATTGCTATCCTTGGCGTGATGGGCGCGGCGGCGTTCTGGTGGTACCGGATGAAGGCGATGAACGACGCGGCTCGCGAGGTTGCGGACGTTGTCGGGCGCGTGCAGGGCAACATCCGTCGCAAGAAGCTGCGCAAGCAGGCGGCTCTGTCGCCTCTGACGGCGATCGATGATCCGGTCGTAGCGGCGGCTACGCTGATCACATCAATCGTCTCCGAGGATGGGCCCATCCTGCCGCAGCGCGAGGCTGTCATCCGCGCGGTGATTTCCGAGATCGCCGACAAGAAGAAGACCGACGAGGCGGTGATCTACGCCAAATGGGCGGCGGCGCAGGTCGACGACACCACCGTCGTCATCGACAAGCTGGCGCCGTTCCTGCGCGAACGCCTCGATGTCGCCGAGCGGAACGATCTGCTGCAGATGGTCAACCGCGCCGCCCAGGGCGGCGAGAAACGTCTCGAAATATCCGACCAGAGGATATTGCGGCTGCGGCAGAAGCTGGGTTTTGAGGTCAACTGAGCGATAGCGCTCAGATCGCCTCGCCCTTCAACAATCGCGGCGTGCTGGCGGACAACCCCGACGCCTGCCGGATAAAAAAATCCTTCAGGCGCGGCATGCGTTCGACAAGGCCGAGGCCGATGTCGCGGACGGTTCGCAGCGGGCCGATATCGTTGGAAAACAGCCGGTTCAGCGCGTCCGTGGTGATGCCCATCTGCACCGTGTCGAAGCGGCGCCACTGCTGGTAGCGTTCGAGGACGTCGAGCGCGCCGATGTCCTGGCCGAGCCGGTCGGCCTCGACGATCACCTCGGCAAGGGCTGCGACATCCTTGAAGCCGAGATTGAGGCCCTGGCCGGCGATCGGGTGGATGCCGTGGGCGGCATCGCCGGCGAGCGCGATGCGGGGCGCGACGAAGGCACGCGCAATGGTCAAGCCGAGCGGCCAGGCGCGCGGCGCATCAGTAACGCGGATCTCGCCAAGCTTCAGGCCAAAACGCTGCTCGAGTTCGTGTTCGAACAGGAGATCGTCACCGGCCACCAGCTTCTCGGCATCGGGCGTACGCTCGACCCAGACGATCGACGAGCGGTTGGTGCCGTCCTCGCCGGGTTTGAGCGGCAATGTGGCGAAAGGCCCGGCCGGCAGGAAATGCTCTTCGGCGCGACCATTGTGCGGGCGTTCGTGCGCTACCGTGCAGACGATGCCGGACTGGCCATATTCCCACTTCACCGTCTTGATGCCGGCCATGTCGCGCAGCTTCGAGTTGACGCCGTCGGCGGCGACCAGCAGCCGCGCCTTCAGCGCCGCGCCGTCGGCGAGATGCACGGTGATGCCACTGCCGTTGGTCTCGAAGCCCTGCACCGCGACGCCTTCGATGATATCGATGCCGAGCCTTTCGGCGCTGGCCCGCAAGGCGCCGTTCAGCACCTTGTTGGCGACCATATGCGCAAAGGGCTCGCCCGGCGCCACTTCGCCGCCGAAGGTCAGGAAGACCGGACGCACCGGATCGGCGGTGCGCGAATCGGTGATGATCATCTCAGTGATCGCCTGCGCCTGGGGTGCGATCTCGGCCCACACGCCGAGCTGGTCGAGCATGCGGCAGGCGGCAGCGGCAATGGCCGAGGCGCGGCCATCCCTTTGCCAGGCGCCAGCAGGTGCCGCATCGACGAGAGCGATGGCGAGGCCCGGTCGCGCCTGTTTCAGCGATACGGCGGCGGCCAGGCCGACATAGCCGGCGCCGGCGACCAGGACATCGAGCCCGGATCTGTTTTTCGTGTCCGCCTTGCGTTCCATCATCTTCGCTCCTGCGCCGGCCGGGTCTTGCGCCCTTGACTGCC
>NZ_RZQA01000909.1:0-2410 GCF_004022915.1 Mesorhizobium sp. M7A.F.Ca.US.006.04.2.1 | reverse complement strand
CCCTTCATGGCTTCGACGGAGTAGCGATAGAGCTCGAAATAGTCGCTTTGCTTGCCGCTGCCGAAAGCGGTCAGGTTCGGCTCGTTCCAGACCTCGAAGAACCATTGGCGCACCTCGTCCAGCCCGTAGCGATCCACCCAGTGGCTGACAAGCTTGCGGATGAGCACCGCCCATTGCGCGTGGTCCTTTGGCGGCGAGACATTGGCGCGATAGTGGAAGACGGTCTTGTCGGCGGAGGCCAGGACACCGGGCATGAAGCTCAGTTCCACGAACGGTTTCATGCCGATCGAGAGCAGGAAGTCGAAAATCTGATCGGCATTGAAGAACGAGTAGAACAAGGTGTCGCCCTCGCCGATCAGCGTACCCATTTCGTCGCTTAAAATACTGTGGCAGCGGACATGGCGCATCCCGAGCTCGTCATGCGTGCGCTTCAGTTGCGCCTGCCAGTCGGCACGCAAGCCGAGCGTCGCGTGGCCGCTACCGACCGTGTGTTCCCAGAAATGCGGCAGTTGCGTCGCCGGTCCGTTCAGGTCGCATGAAAATGTCGCCGTCATCCAAGCCGCTCCTTGATCCTGTCCGCCACGCGCAGCGCGTTGGCGATGATCGTCAGTGTGGGATTGACCGCGGCGATCGAGGGAAAGAAGCTCGCATCCGCGACATAGAGATTGTCGACTTCATGGGCACGGCAATCGAGGTCGAGCACTGAGGCCGCGGGATCGGTCCCGAAGCGCGCGGTGCCGGCCTGATGCGCGGTGCCGCCGATCGGAATGCCGAGGCCGAAGTAAAGACTGCGCTCCAGCAGCACGGGGCGGGAGTCGGCCCTGCTCAATATATGCTTGAGTTTTTTCTTTAGACGGCGATGGGCTTCCAGATCGCTCACGGTGAATTCAAGGACGACGCGGCGGCCGTCGTAGCGAATGCGGTTTTCCGAGCGAGGGAGGTCCTCGGTCGAAAGCCAGAAATCCATCGAATGGCGCGCCATCTCCTGGAAGGGAAGCTTCGGCAGCCATTCCAGCCAGCGGGGCAATGCCTCGCCTCTGATCTGTGCTCCGTGTGAGGTGGCGCACATCTGGATCAGCCCGAGTGGGTAATCCCAATCGTCCGATCCGAAATAGAAGTCGGAAAGCGCGAGCGTCTTCTGGAAAATCGTGTCGTTCGGCTTGCGGGTCAAAGCCATCAGCACGGACTGATCGTGGCGCATGTAGTTGCGCCCGACCTGCCCGGAACCGTTGGCGAGACCTTCCGGATGCTTGGCGCTGGCCGATCGCAGCAGAAGCAGCGCCGTGGAGAGCGCACCGCAAGCCGCCACCACTATGGTGGCGCCATAGTGCACTTCCTCGCCGTCGCGCATCACAATCACGTCTGTCACTCTCCTGCCCGTCCCGTCCGTCTCGAGCCTCGTCACATAGGCGTTGGTCAGCAGCGACAGGTTGGGATACGATCTGAGCGCCGGATCGACGCATACCACCTGGGCGTCGGCCTTGCCGTTCAGCAGGCAGGGAAACCCGTCAAAGGCGTCGCAGCGGATGCAGGTGCTGGTCGGCGTGGCCCTGCCGTCCTTCTCTTGGAGAAGAATGCCGAGCGGCAGATGGAACGGGTGCAGCCCGTCATTGGCCAGGCTGTCGTGGAGTTCCTGGATGCGCGGCTCGTGCGACACCGGCGGATACGGAAAGGGGCCGCTGGCGGGCGGTTCGGTCGGGTCTTCGCCGCGCTGGCCATGTACATGGAACAGCCGTTCGGCCTCGGCATAGTAAGGTTCGAAGACCTCGTATCCGAGCGGCCATGCGGGAGAGACGCCGGCCTTATGGCGGACTTCGCCGAAATCGCGCTCGCGCATGCGAAAGAGCGCCCCGCCATAGACCTTGGAGTTGCCGCCGACATAGTAATGCAGGCCAGGGTGGAAACTCTCGCCGTCCCTGCCGTACCAGGTCTCCTTGGCCTGATAGGCGCCGTCCACGAACACCGTCCGTGCGTCCCAGTTGGCGCGCGAACGCGGCAGGTAGCCGCCGCGCTCTATGAGCAGGATGCGTTTTCCGGTCGGCGCCAGACGTTGCGCGAGCGAAGCCCCGCCCGGACCGCTGCCAATGACGATAACGTCGTACTGCCCGCCCATGCCGTCAGCCGTTTGTCGAAAAACCAGGGAAGAGCGTCATGCCGCCATCGACGAAAAGCGTAGTGCCGACAACGTAATCGGACTCGTCCGACGCCAGCCAGACGGCCGCCCGCGCGATGTCTTCCGGCAGACCGATCCGCCCATATGGAATCAACGTCAGCAAGCTCTTGAGCGCTTCGGGCGTGTCCCAGGCGGAGGTGTTGATGGGCGTTCGTATCGCGCCCGGCGCGATGGCGTTGACGCGAATGCGCTTGGGCGCAAGCTCCTGCGCCATGCTTTCCATGAGCAGCTTGATGC
>NZ_RZQA01000908.1:0-2418 GCF_004022915.1 Mesorhizobium sp. M7A.F.Ca.US.006.04.2.1 | reverse complement strand
ATCAAGAGCCCGACCGAGATCGACTATATGCGCAAGGCGGCTCGCATCGTCGAGGCGATGCACCAGCGCATCTTCGACAAGATCGAGGTCGGCATGCGCAAATGCGATCTCGTTGCCGAAATCTATGATGCCGGCACGCGCGGCGTCGATGGCATCGGCGGCGACTATCCGGCGATCGTGCCGCTGCTGCCGTCGGGTGCCGATGCCTCGGCGCCGCATCTGACCTGGGACGACAGACCGATGAAGCGGGACGAGGGCACCTTCTTCGAGATCGCCGGCTGCTACAACCGCTATCACTGCCCGCTGTCGCGCACCGTCTTCCTAGGCAAGCCGACGCAGGAATTCCTCGATGCCGAGAAGGCGACGCTGGAAGGTATGGAAGCGGGGCTGGCCGCGGCCAAACCCGGCAACGCCTGTGAGGACATCGCCAACGCCTTCTTCGCCGTGCTGAAGAAGTATGGCATCGTCAAGGACAACCGCACCGGCTATTCGATCGGACTGTCCTATCCGCCGGACTGGGGCGAGCGCACGATGAGCTTGCGTCCCGGCGACCGCACCGAACTCAAGCCCGGCATGACCTTCCATTTCATGACCGGCCTGTGGCTGGAAACGATGGGACTGGAGATCACCGAGTCCATCCTGATCACCGAAACCGGTGTGGAGTGCCTGGCCAATGTGCCGCGTAAGCTGGTGGTGAAGGATTGAGCCCGATGTCGAATCTACGCTCATCACCGGTCGCGCCGACCGTCGATTTCGACCGCGACGGCGTCCAGCACGGCTTCCTGCGCTTGCCCTACAGCCGCGACGATTCCGCGTGGGGCTCGGTGATGATACCGATCTGCGTCATCCGCAACGGCAACGGACCGGCAGCTCTGCTGTCCGGCGCCAACCATGGCGACGAATATGAGGGGCCGCTGGCCCTCTACGATCTCGCCAGGACCCTCGATCCCAGGCAAGTCAGCGGCACGGTGATCATCGTGCCGGCAATGAACTATCCGGCGTTCCGCGCCGGCACGCGCACCTCGCCGATCGACAAGGGCAACATGAACCGCAGCTTTCCCGGCCGGCCGGACGGAACGGTGACCGAAAAGATCGCCGATTACTTTCAACGTGAGCTGCTGCCTCGCGCCGACATCGTGTTCGACTTCCACTCCGGCGGCAAGACGCTGGACTTCGTGCCGTTCTGCGCGGCGCACACTTTGCCCGACAAGGCGCTGGAACAGAAAGCCTTTGACGCGGTCGCGGCCTTTGCCGCTCCGTTCTCGATGCGCATGATCGAGATCGACGCCGTTGGCATGTACGACACGGCAGCCGAGGAGATGGGCAAGGTCTTCGTCAGCACCGAACTTGGCGGCGGCGGCACGTCGCGCGCGCAAACCGTGCGGATCGCGAGGCGCGGCATTCTCAACGTGCTGCGTCATGCCGGCATTGTAGATGGTGCGGTCGAGAAGACTCGAACCCAGTGGCTCGACATGCCGTCGGGCGATTGTTTCTCGTTCGCCGAAGACGACGGCATGATCGAAACCATGGTCGATCTCGGTGAGCCCGTCAAAGAAGGCTCGGTGCTGGCGCGCATTCATTCCACCGGCCGCACCGGCGTCGCTCCGCAGGAGATCCGGGCAAAAATGTCGGGCATGCTTGCGGCGCGGCATTTCCCCGGGCTGGTTAAGGCCGGCGACTGCGCGGCGGTGGTGGCTGTGCACGTCTGAGCGGCTCCGCCGGGGCCTGCTCCACCCGGTTCGGGTCCATCGTCACTTGTTCTGCGTCCGTCGCGGAGCCCTTCGGCGCGGCGGAAAGAAGCAGGATAGCGGGCGGAGTCGACATTGCAGGAGGATGTCACTATATAGCGGCGGCTTCGACCCGCGCGCCCGAGGGCAGCACCTCGAAGCAACTGTGAATGTGTAGTGTTTTGCGCCATCTATTGTGACGGAAATCGGCTCGGAAACCGGAAAAAAGCAAATAGAAACAGTGGCGCAGCGCTGGGTGTGACCCAGCCAACGGTACCGACCCCTCCAGAATCAGAAAATGCCCTTGACCCCTCGATTTCCTATGGCTCTGTGGACCTTGGACGGCATTGGCTTGCCGGCTGACCGCGACTCGGCTGGAATGGGGACATGCATCCTTTGGGGGATGTCGACGTTTATGATTACCAACCGGCTTTGCCGCCAGGGAACAGCAGTATGAGCGAACACGCCATCGAATTCTTGCGGGGATGGATCGGCGAAAAGGTCCATTGCCAGTCCCCTCAGGCAAGGATCGACAAGCAGGCCGAAACCTTGGCCAAGGAGTGCGCCGCCGAGGCGGCCGAGGTCGGCATTCCGCTGGAGGATATCCAGGAAGAAGTCGGCGATATCCAGGAACTTATCGCATCCCGGCTTGAGGAAGCGGCCGAGGCCGAAGAAAGCCAGCAGGCCCCCA
>NZ_RZQA01000907.1:0-2422 GCF_004022915.1 Mesorhizobium sp. M7A.F.Ca.US.006.04.2.1 | reverse complement strand
GCTGGAAGCATCCATGACGCGTTGGCTGCTGCGGATATTCAGCATGACCGCGCTGATCGGCTTCGCGACGGCCATATGGTTTGCCGGCCCCTTGATCCGCTTTGCCGATAGCCGGCCGCTCGGGCCTGCCTGGCTGCGTGCAACGATCATCGGTGTAATCGTGGCGACGCTGGCGCTTGTTCACGGGCTGCGTTTCTGGCAGGGGAGGAAGGCGCAAAAAGCGCTCGAAACCGTCGTTGCGCACAATGATGACCGCGATGATGACGATGGGCGGCTGCTCGAAGCCCGCATGAATGAGGCCTTGGCGGCGCTCAAAGGGTCGAGCGGCAAGCGCAACTTCCTCTACGACGTCCCCTGGTACGTCGTCATAGGCCCGCCGGGTGCCGGCAAGACAACGGCACTGGTCAATTCGGGGCTGAATTTTCCGCTTGCCGGTTCAGGAGACGCCCAACCGGTGGCCGGCATTGGCGGAACACGTGCCTGCGACTGGTGGTTTACCGACCAGGCCGTGTTGATCGACACCGCAGGTCGCTACACGACGCAGGATTCCAATGCTGAGAGCGACAAGAAGAGCTGGCTCTCCTTCCTGTCACTGCTCAAGAAGCACCGCGCCCGGCAACCGATAAACGGCGTCATCCTGGCCATCAGCCTTGCCGATCTGATGAGCTTCGACGACCGGCAGCTAGATACCCACGTCGCCGAGATACGCAACCGGCTGAGGGAAATCCACGAGACGCTGAAAGTTCAGTTTCCAGTCTATCTGATTTTCACCAAGGCCGATCTTGTCTCCGGTTTCATGGACTACTTCGGCGGTTTCGACGAGTCACGAAGGCGCAAGGTGTGGGGCGCGACATTCCAGACCGCGGAGCGCGACAGGAACATGGCCGCTGGAGCCCCTGCCGAATTCGATGCGCTGGCAAAACGACTGGCCGACGAGATGGCCGACCGCCTCCAGGAAGAGACTGATCCCGTCACGCGCATCTCCATCTTCGGTTTTCCGGCACAGTTCGGCGCACTAAAGGGCCGAGTTACCAGCTTTGTCGCCGCTCTGTTCAATCCCGGACGCAGCCAGGTGAATGTCAGCCTGCGTGGATTGTATTTTTCGTCCGGCACGCAAGAGGGCACGCCTATCGATCAGGTGCTGGGCGCGATCGGGCGCAATTTCGGTGGCAATTCCCGCCCTCACCTTTCTGGAACCGGCAAAAGCTTCTTTTTGCATGATCTGCTGACGGACGTCATTTTTGCCGAATCGGGCTGGGTTTCGTATGACAAATCGGCTGCAAGGCGTGCGGCGATCAGCGTTATGGCACCCAGGCCACCAAATCTGACGATCGCCGCCGCCGCACTGGGTACGCTCGCCCTGAGCTTTGCTTCCAACCGGTCGCTGATCGCCTCCACAACGCTGGCCATGGGCCAGTATCGCGAGACGGCGGCCCCGTTGCTCAAGGCCAGCACGGTCACCGATGTCGACCTTGAAAACGTCATCGGCCCGCTTGACCAGTTGCGCGATCTGCCGGCCGGGTATGAAACCGGTGACTTGCCGACACCGTTAGAGGAGACGTTCGGCCTCAGCCAGAGGGAGAGACTTCTTTCGGCATCCAAAACAGCCTATCGGCAGGCGCTGGAGCGACTGCTCCGATCGCGCCTGTTGATCCAGGCCGAGCGGACGATCCAGGCCAAGATGGCCGATCCCGTCGCCCTCTACGAACCGTTGAAAATCTATCTGATGCTTGGCGGCAAGGCACCGAAGGTCGATGACGCTTTGATCGTTTCGTGGATGAAGCGGGACTGGGAGCAGAACCGATATCCGGGCGAAAACAATCGCGAAGGACGCGAGCAGCTCCAAAAGCACCTGCGCGCCATGCTGGCATTGGACGACGCCTATGATCCGGTCTTCGAACTCAACCAGCCGCTTGTCGACGCCGCTCAACGTTCACTCGGGCGTATGAGCCTTGCCGATCGCGCTTCGGCCTTGATCAAGTCGGCTATATACGCAGCGGTGCTGGACGATTTTTCACTGTCTCAGAAAGGCGGGCCGGAAGCGCAGCTGCTGTTCGAGCGCATCGATGGCGGCGATCTGTCAGGGCTTCGTATTCCCGGCATCTATACTCATTCCGGCTTCAACACCTTCTATCTCCGGCAACTGTCGCGCATTGCGCAGATGCTTGTCGACGAGCAGTGGGTTCTCGGGGGCGGCGGCGAACAAGGCGATATCAACCAGCAATTGCTCAAGCTCGGCCCCGAACTTCTTGATCGCTACGGCAAGGAGTTCGCGGCCGCGTGGAACGGCGTTCTCGGCCAGTTGAAATTCAAGGCGATGCTGACGGACAAGCCGCACTACATCGCACTTTCGGCCGCTGCCTCCCCAAGCTCACCGATGAATCAGCTCTTTGCGGCAATCGCCGATGAAACAGCTCTGACG
>NZ_RZQA01000906.1:0-2430 GCF_004022915.1 Mesorhizobium sp. M7A.F.Ca.US.006.04.2.1 | reverse complement strand
CGTTCTGGTCCCACGTGGTCATCGACGCCATTCGGCACGAGGATGGCGAACTCCTGGGGTTCGCGAAGATCACACGCGACATTACGGAGCGGAAGAAGGCGCAGGAGTCCCTGGATCAGGCACGTGAGGCCCTTTTCCACTCCCAAAAAATGGATGCGATCGGCAAACTGACGGGCGGCGTCGCTCACGATTTCAACAATTTGCTGATGGCGATTCTGGGTAGTCTTGAGCTGCTCCGCAAACGGCTTCCCGACGATCCACAATTGCTGCGTCTTCTCGACAACGCGGTGCTCGGCGCGCGACGGGGAGCGTCCTTGACGCAGCGCATGCTGGCCTTTGCCCGGCGGCAGCAACTCGATCCAAAGCCTGTCGATTTGATAGGGCTCATACACGGAATGAAGGATCTCTTGGAACGATCGCTGGGCTCAAGGGCGATCATAGAGACGAAATTTCCGCTCTCGCTTGATCATGTAATGATCGATGAAAGTCAGATCGAACTTGCCTTGCTCAACCTGTGTGTCAACGCCAGTGACGCCATGCCTGATGGTGGGACGATCATCATTTCCGCCCGGATGGAACAGGTCGGCGAAAGCAATGGTGCTGGCTTGGCTCCCGGCCATTATGTCTGCCTCTCGGTAGCCGACAGTGGCGAAGGAATGGACGGAGAAACGCTGGCTCGGGCGACGGAACCGTTCTTCACCACAAAAGGCGTAGGCAAAGGCACGGGTCTCGGTCTGTCTATGGTGCATGGGATGACAGAGCAAATGGGCGGGTGCCTAGTGCTCAAGAGCTCCAGGGGAACCGGAACCACAGCGGAACTATGGCTGCCGATCGCAACCGCGAGCTCGGAATTCGCGCGCGGGCCGGATGTTCTTGCCGAGGAAGCCATTGAGACGGCGTCGCTGCGGATTCTGGCAGTGGATGACGATGCGCTGGTCCTTTTGAATACCGCGGCAATGCTCGAGGATCTCGGCCATACTGTCGCGGAGGCGCATTCTGCGGCGGCAGCCCTCAGGTTGCTGGAGGAGCAGCCGTTCGACCTCGTCATAACGGATCATGCTATGCCGAAGATGACGGGCCTGCAGCTATCGAATACGATCAAAGGCCAGTGGCCGAACGTACCCGTCATTATAGCAACGGGCTACGCCGAACTCCCGGGGACTCGCGACATCAAAATTCTCAGCAAGCCATTCACGGAAAAGGAGCTAGCGAGCGCGATAACATCTGTTCGCTTTATTTGGGCCCCGGCCCGGCCAATGTTCCGTCGAGCCAAACGAAATACCGTCGCTCACGGTTGCTTGACTCCGGCCTGACTGCAACAATATCCCGACTGTGGCGCTCTGGCCTTGCACGATCGCCATCGCGGCGGGTTGATCCATTTACCTGGGGTCTACCGCCAGCCGCGCAACCTTGCATAATTCGGGCAAACTCACTTCCAACTGCAGAGTTACACTATGATGCCAATCTACATCGGGTACGACCCACGCGAAGCCCGAGTCCTCGAGGTGGCGCGATGGAGCGCCTTCCGCCGGACAAGCACGCCGTTGCAGATCCACCCACTGGTGCTCAAAGACCTTGAAGCCCAAGGAATCATGAAGCGACCGATGGAGGTACGTGACGGTAGGCTCTGGTGCCCGATCTCCGAGGCACCGATGGCGACCGAGTTTGCCATATCGCGCTTTGCCGTTCCGTTTATGCGGCAAGGCGGCTGGGCCATGTTCTGCGATTGTGACGTTCTTTTTCTGCAGGATCCCGTCAAGCTGCTCGACCTGGTCGATCCTTCCTACGCGATCATGGCGGTTAAGCACAGGCAACGCGAGTCTGAAGCCGTCAAGATGGACGGACAAACGCAGACGTTCTATCGGCGCAAGAACTGGTCGTCGGTCGTTTTGTGGAATCTAGACCATCCCGCCAACAAACGACTGACGAACGAAATGCTTAATACGTGGCCCGGACGTGACCTCCACGCCTTCAAATGGCTCGAGGATCATGAGATCGGGGAGTTGCCTCTGGCATGGAACTACCTCGTAGGGGCGTCGGCTTCCGAACTCGACCCCGCCGAGGTGTCGCTGGCGCACTACACGCTCGGCGGTCCCTGGTTTGCCGGTTGGTCGGGCGCCACACAATGGGACGAATTGTGGAGCCGAGAAGAAAGCATTCTGCGTGCGTTTGAGGAAAATGCGGTTCAGATCCCCGCATGAAACCTCCGCTTTCGGATCTCTTGCCCGTGCTCTCAAAGCCCATCCTCCGCTTGCCCAGGCTCACGGGTCCCGCCTTGGTCATGGGATCGGCGCCGAATTTTCGCCTCCCGTACGGACATGATGCCGGTTGGGCGCTTATAACCGTCAACGCTTCCCAGATTTTGGCGGAAACCTTTGGCCTCGCCGCTCCTGATATGGCGCTGATGCGTCGCGGCATTCTGGTTGGCCA
>NZ_RZQA01000905.1:0-2431 GCF_004022915.1 Mesorhizobium sp. M7A.F.Ca.US.006.04.2.1 | reverse complement strand
GATTGTTCGTTTCGCAATGCGAATTTTTCGCGCGATGGACCGGCACCTCCCGCCTTGCCATGCGCTTCCTCGGCCGCCCGTGATGGCCGACCCGGTACCTCCCTTGTCGCCGCCAGCGGGGCGAAAACTATCATATTATCCATAATAAACAAGTATTAGTTGTCGCTTATGTATAATAAACAGGTGCGACCTGTCGTTCATGCACCTGCCTGTAGGAGATGGTAGCGCTACCAAATTGGCGTGTAAACCGGCATTCGCACAGTCGCTTCTGTGCGTTTCAACGCGCCGTGCTCTCGCGGCGCTTGAGCTCGAAACCGAGGTCTACGATCCGTTGCTCCGGTCTTTTGCCGGCGATCGCAGCAAGCGCCATGGCGACGGCACGCCGGCCGATCTCATAACGATGGGTGCGGATGCTGGTGACCGAAGGAAACGCCACCTGCATCATGTCGAGATCGTTGAAACCGACGATGCCGATCGTCTTCGGCACCGCGATCGAGGCGCGATGGCATTCGAACAAGACGCCGAGCGCGATGTCGTCATTGTTGCAGAACACCCCGTCGAGTGTCGGCACCTTGGCCAGCGCGTCGCGGAACATCTCGCGGCCGAGCGACACGCTGGACAGCACCGGCGTGGTGGTGACGAGGCGCGGGTCGAACAGGCCCGCGGCCTCCATCGCCGCGCGATAGCCGGCAAGGCGCCGCTGCGAACGCGGATCCATGCGCGCGCCGATGAAGCCGATGCGGCGATAGCCGGCCTCGATCAGATGCTCGGTCGCCGCCCTCCCGCCATCGAGATGCGAGAAGCCGACCATCATGTCGACCGGATCGGGACCGGTTTCCATCACCTGCACCACAGGGCAGCCGGCACTTTCCAGCAGCTTTCGCGAAGCCGGCGTCTGATCGATGCCGGCGACGATCAGCGCCGCTGGCCGTTGCGAACCGAACAGCTGCAGCAGCCGCTCTTCCTCGAGGCCGGAATAGTGGGTGTTGCCAAGCTGGATGCGGAACGGGCTGGCCGACAGGCTGTCATAGATGCCGCGCACCACCTCGGCGAAGACGTTGTTGGTAAGCGACGGCACCAGCACGCCGAACACCTCGGCGCGCGCCGAGGCCAGCGCCCGGGCATTCGGGTCCGGCACGTAGCCCAGTTCGTCGACGGCGGCCTGGATCTGGCGGCGCAGCTCTTCGGACACACGCTCCGGCTCGCGCAGGGCGCGCGACACGGTGATGGCGCCGACGCCGGCCTTGCGCGCGACATCCGCGATGGTCGGGCGGCCGCCGCCCCGGCGCGTGCGCGGCTTGGTCAAAATCGAGTCCTCGCAAGATACAGATCGGAAGCCATCGCGCCCGCAGCCGTCATATGTTGTCAAAGTGGGATATTTATCCGCGCGCTTCCTTCTCGACGCTAGGTCAATGTCCGCTCCCCAAAGAGAAAAATCAGCAGAGAAAGAAGACCAAACGAGACTAAAAATCCGGCCCATGCTCCAAACAGGAGCTTGCGAAGCGATCGGAATTCGTCAGCAACAAGAAATCTGTTGAAACGGCTATTCCTGCGGCCGGCTCGCTCGCTCCAACCAAGTGATCTTTCCTCAGTAGTGTCTACAAGCGCTCCGGTTCTGCCGAGCACCAGGATAATCGAATAGAAAATTGCGGCGGCGCCTGCGAGGCATCCCGCGGCGCAGGCCCACACCGCTATTGTTAGAAGAATGGGCTTACCGTGAAGATCGAGATGCATTTTGTGCGCCCGGAATAAGGCTTAAGCTGCAACCGTCAATGATCGCCGCGACCGCCACAATAACAGAACGATCGCCAGTATATTCAAAATATTCCAGGCAATGCCGTTCAGGAACGCAGCCGCATAAGAGCCGGTCAAATCGTAGATCCAGCCCGACATCCAGCCGCCGATCGCCATGCCGAAGATGGTCGCCATCATGACGATGCCGATACGCTGGCCGGCCTCTCTGGCCGGCATATAATCGCGCACGATGATCGCGTAGCAAGGCACGATGCCGCCCTGCGACAAGCCGAACACCAGTGACACCACATAGAGCGAGGCAAGCCCGTCGAACGGGATGTAGAACAGCAGCGACAGGCACTGCAGGACCGAGCCGATCATCAATGTCCACACGGCGCCGATACGGTCGGCGAGGAAGCCGGACGCCAGCCGGCTGACGACGCCGCCCGCCATCATGATCGACAGCATGTCGGCGCCATGTGCGACGCCGTAGCCAAGGTCCATGCAATAGGCGACGATATGCACTTGCGGCATCGACATCGACACGCAGCAGCCGAGCCCGGCGACGACCAGCAGCACCTGCAAGGCCGCCGGCGACAGCGAGATCGGCTGCACCGACCGGCTTCCGGGCGAACCCGCGACGGCCGCCGCCGGGGCACCGCGCCGCAGCATCAGCACCAGCGGCACCATTGTCACC
>NZ_RZQA01000904.1:0-2434 GCF_004022915.1 Mesorhizobium sp. M7A.F.Ca.US.006.04.2.1 | reverse complement strand
GGATACGTCCGACGTTCCTCGAGGGAGGCCCAATAGCCTTTGGCAAGCGCCAAGGCTTCTTCGGCAAGGTCTGACAATTCCTGATTGGAAATTTCCAGGTCGCGCATGCCCTCAGCCCAACGGAGATCCGCTGCGAAGCAGGGTACGCCATGCGCGCTAATCCTGGCAATGCCTGGGAATATGCACCCGCCGCCAACTGGATGAGCCTTCCCGGACCAACACACGACGCGCGACGGTCTGGTAGGAGGCGGGGACATCGATGACGCGCCTTTGTTCCGGCCGCACCAGCACCTCCTCGGCGATGCTGTCATATTGTGCGGGAATGACGACGCGCCGCGTGCGTTCGGGCTGGATCACGACGGTCTCTGCGACGCGTTCGTAGCGCGCCTTGTGCCATACCTTGCACAGCACCTTGCGGCCATGGATGACGCGCCATTCCCAGGAATAGCCGCCATCGACCCGGACCGTACGGTAGACGGTGCGGGTGACGGCCGGTACGATCTGGTAGGTCACTTGCGCCGGAACGGTCATCACGACGCGCTCGCGCGTGCCATAGATAGGGGCGATATAGTCGACCTGCTGACCGGGCGGACTGATCATCACGTCTTCATAGACCGTGTCATAGACGGCCGGACTGCGGACCGGCTCATAACATTCGACGGCGCGGCCGCCGGCCGCCGTCTGCGAAATCGTGCCGAGCACGGTCAGGCCGGCAATGGTGAAGCATGCGGTTTTCCCGGGCATGGCACTCCCCCTGTTGAACTCTATGCATAAGTTCAACGTTGAATTGTAGAGGAAGCCGTCTCGGAAAAAAGCGGTTTCGGCGCATTTCGTTAAGTGACGCGGTTAAGAAACTGCTACGTTGCGGGGCCGGCGATGCGGCTCCGGACCCGCGGAAGCATCCGCCGCCGCGAATCCTTGGTCAGAAAGCTTGATTCGACTTACCCAGATGGCTAGGAGGGGTCGGCCTTGCACAAGGACGAGCCGGCATCCTATTTACGGAATAACGATCCAGAACCGATTCTGCCCGATCTGCCGGCATTCCCGGCGCCGGAATCCCACCGCGAGATAAGAGATACCTGATGAAGAACCCCGTCGAAACCTACATGAACCTCGTTCCGATGGTGGTCGAACAGACCAATCGCGGCGAGCGGGCCTACGACATTTTCTCGCGCCTCCTCAAGGAGCGCATCATTTTCATCACCGGTCCGGTCGAGGACGGGATGGCGACGCTGGTCTGCGCGCAGCTTTTGTTCCTCGAAGCTGAGAATCCGAAGAAGGAAATCAACCTTTACATCAATTCGCCGGGCGGCGTCGTCACCTCGGGCATGGCGATCTACGACACCATGCAGTTCATCAAGCCGGCCGTGTCGACGCTCTGCATCGGCCAGGCGGCTTCGATGGGTTCGCTGCTCCTGACTGCCGGTCACAAGGACATGCGCTTTGCCACGCCGAACGCCCGCATCATGGTTCACCAGCCTTCCGGCGGCTTTCAGGGCCAGGCATCCGACATCGAGCGCCATGCCCTGGATATCATCAAGCTGAAGCGTCGCCTCAACGAGGTCTACGTCAAGCACACCGGCAAGAGCTATGAAGAGATCGAGAAAACGCTCGACCGCGACCATTTCATGACCGCCGACGAAGCCAAGGATTTCGGCCTCATCGACAAGGTCATTTCGTCGCGCGAGGCGGCCGAAGGGGCGCTGGCATAAAGGCAAGTTGGCAGTTGGATGGCACCATCACGCGCTTTTGGCGCGTCTTGCGGCATTTCGGCCACAATTGGCTGTTCCCTCGGGGGACAGGATTGCCTACGTTAAGGCTATGTTGAGTTTCGGCGGCTTAGCTTTATGCGGGGTTGTCGCGAATCATTGCCACGTTTTCTGATTTGTGTTTCGTACGGAATGCGTTGCGGGAGCCGGGACACACTGGCGGCGGCGGATTCCCGCGATAGATAGAGTATGCGCCCTTTCAGCCAGACCATCGGCGGGCGGCCATGAAAGGACATGAAAATGAGCAAGGTCGGCAACAACAGCGGCGATTCCAAGAACACGCTTTACTGCTCGTTTTGCGGCAAAAGCCAGCACGAAGTGCGCAAGCTGATCGCCGGTCCGACGGTCTTCATCTGCGACGAGTGCGTCGAACTCTGCATGGACATCATCCGTGAAGAGAACAAGACCTCGATGGTGAAGTCGCGCGAAGGCGTGCCGACACCGCAGGAGATCCTCAAGGTTCTCGACGACTATGTCATCGGTCAGCCCTACGCCAAGCGCGTGCTGTCGGTGGCGGTCCACAATCACTACAAGCGCCTCGCGCATGCCGGCAAGAACAACGATGTCGAACTGGCGAAGTCCAACATCCTTTTGATCGGCCCGACCGGTTGCGGCAAGACGCTGCTCGCGCAGACGCTGGCCCGCATCATCGATGTGCCGTTCAC
>NZ_RZQA01000903.1:0-2435 GCF_004022915.1 Mesorhizobium sp. M7A.F.Ca.US.006.04.2.1 | reverse complement strand
CTCTTTGTGCGCGCCTGGCCGCCGATGGATATGAAATCGTTCGCGTGCTGCATCGTGCCGGCGCCGCGCCCTTCAGAGGCTTGCCGCCTGTCTTGCTCGACATGGCAAAGGCGCTGCAGACGCAGGACTGGAGCCCGCATCTGATAGGCATCGACGCGGTCGTCAACTGCGCCGGCGTGCTGCAGGACAGCGCGCAAGAAAGCACTGGCGGTGTGCATGCGGGTGGCGCATCGGCACTCTTTGCCGCCTGTGAGCAGGCGGGCGTGAGAAAAGTCATTCACTTCTCGGCAATCGGGGTCGATCGGCTGCAGCCGTCCGCCTTCTCGGCCACCAAGCTGGCTGGCGACCAGGCGTTGATGGCGCGCGATTTGGACTGGGTCATCCTGCGCCCGTCGGTCGTGCTGGGCCGGCCGGCGTTCGGCGCCAGTGCGCTGTTTCGCGGACTGGCCGCATTGCCACTGTTGCCGGTGATGCCCAGCACGGGTCGGCTTCAGGTCGTACAGTTGGATGACGTGATCGCCACTGTCCTGCATTTTCTCCGGCGCGATAGCGCATCGCGCATCACGCTTGACCTTGCCGGACCTGAAGCGCTTCCGATGAGCGAGGTGGTCGGCCTCTACCGCCGCTGGCTCGGGTCGAGACCGGCTGGAGAGTTCACTCTGCCCGGAAGCGTCGCGGCCAGCCTGTACCGGATCGGCGATGCGACGGCTCTGCTCGGCTGGCGCCCGCCGATGCGCAGCAATGCGGCCAAGGAAATCGTGCGGGGCGCTGTCGGCGACCCGCAGGCGTGGATCACAGCGACAGGGATCCAACCATCCAGCCTCGAAGCGGCGCTAAAGCTCAATCCCGCGACGGTGCAGGAGCGATGGTTCGCCCGTCTCTATTTCGTCAAGCCGGCGATCTTTACTGTCCTGCCCTTCTTCTGGATCATGACCGGCATCATTTCCCTGACCACCGGCTGGCGCCGCGGGGTCGACTTGCTGGTCGGCACGGCCATCGGTCCGCTGGCGGAACCGGCGGTCATCGCCGGAGCGCTGGCTGACATGGCGGTCGGCGCGTTGATCGCCTGGCGGCCGACCAGTCGGCTGGGGCTGTTCGGGGCGATCGCGGTGGCTCTTTTCTATGCGATCGCGGGGACCATGCTGCGACCAGAACTGTGGAACGAGCCGCTCGGCCCATTCCTGAAGATCCTGCCGATCCTGGTTCTGCATTTTGTCGCGCTAGCGGTCCTGGAGGAACGCTGATGACCTACTTCATGCTCAAGTTCCTGCATGTCGTCGGCGCGGCCGTGCTGCTGGGCACCGGCGCCGGCATCGCCTTCTTCATGCTGCTCGCTCACCGGACCGGAAATTCCGCGACCATCGCGGCGGTCGCACGCATCGTCGTGATCGCCGATTTCATCTTCACTGCAACCGCCGTCGTCGCCCAACCTGTCACCGGTGCATTCCTCGCCTGGCATTCCGGCTATTCGCTGACCGAGGGGTGGATTGTGCTTTCGATCCTGCTCTACCTCATCACCGGCCTGTTCTGGCTTCCAGTCGTGTGGATGCAGATCGAGATGCGCAATCTCGCTATGCAGGCCGCGGCAGAGAAGCAACCTCTACCACAGCGCTATGACACCTTGTTTCGGCTCTGGTTCGCCTTTGGCTTTCCTGCCTTCGCGGCAGTGCTCGCCATCTTCTGGCTGATGATTTCGCGACCTTCGATCGATTGGTTCGCCTTGTAGCACCGGACTTCGTCTCCCTCGTCACGGTCTGCAACATCGCTGCGCCTACCAAATGGAAGGCGATGGGCGCCAGCCGCAGACTGCCTCGTTCCGTTCCTACATACCGGGTGGCAATGGTTGCACAGGTTCCAGGCCATCGCCCGAGCACCACTGTGGCCGGAGGCTGACGGGACTTTGATTGCCGACGACACGTCTATCCACGTCGCCCGAAATGCATCAAGCAGATTGCGAGATTTCGGGCATAGCGGAAAATCTCCGGATGGTGGCGCCGCAGCCAAGCCGCGTTATCTGTTATAAGTCATCAACTGACTGAAAGCGTGGGCAGCCATGTGCAACGACTATGAGCAGCATATCGCCTGGGCCGAATATTGCAGGATGATGCAATTGCTGGCGCTCGACATTCCCACTTATCAAACCGAACTGGATCTGCCGCAGGCGGATGACATCCGCATCAGTGATCCCGCCCCGATCATGCGCGCCGCCGGCGACACGATCGAACTCACGCGCATGACCTTTGCCTTTCCGCCCTCCGGGCCCAAAGGCGGGCCGATCTTCAACTTCCGCTCGGAAGGACGGAACGTCTCCAACAGCAAGCGCTGCCTTATTCCGGCGTCGGCTTTCTTCGAATTCACGGGAAAGAAGTCTCCAAAGGCTAAGCATCGCTTCACGCTCAACGGCGCCTCGTTCATGGCGATCGCCGGCCTGTGGC
>NZ_RZQA01000902.1:0-2437 GCF_004022915.1 Mesorhizobium sp. M7A.F.Ca.US.006.04.2.1 | reverse complement strand
GGACGAGCCCTTCGGCGCGCTCGATGCCTTGACCCGGCATCAGATGCAGGAATTGCTGACCCAGATCTGGGAGGAACACAGGTTGACCGTCCTGTTTGTCACCCATGATGTGGAGGAGGCCGTCTATCTGTCGGACCGCATCGTCGTCATGGGCATCGGCCCGGGACGTATCACGCAGACATTCAACGTGGATATCGAGCGCCCGCGCCGCGAAGAGGTGATGGAAAGCCCTGTATTCATGGATCTGCAACGCGGCGTGCACAAGGCCATCCGCGAGGGGTCAAGACGCCCGGAAATGGCCTAGGCGCCTGCGGTCGTTTGCAGGTCCAATCACGTCGCCTTGCCGACTGCCGCGTCCAGTTCCAGCTCGCCTTCGGAAATGTCGTCGAACGAGGCGTAGTTCATGTTGTAGAGGCGGGCGTAGAGGCCTTTTCTTGCCATCAGCTGTTCGTGGTTGCCGCTTTCGACGATCTCGCCGTTCTGCAGCACGATGATGCGGTCGGCGCCGCGGATAGTGGCCAGACGGTGGGCGATGACCAGCCCGGTGCGGCCTTCCAGCAGCGTGATCAGCGCCTTCTGGATCAGCATCTCGGTGTAGGAATCGATGCTGGCCGTGGCTTCGTCGAGCACCAGGATCTTTGCATCCGCCACCAGCGCGCGCGCGAAGCTGATCAGCTGGCGCTGGCCCAGCGAGAGATTGCCGCCGCGCTGCTCGAGTTCGGTATCGTAGCCATCTGGCAGGTTCTCGATGAAATCGTGCGCGCCGACGGCTTGTGCGGCTCGGACCACCTCCTCGCGGCTGGCTGATGTCTTGTGGTAGCGGATGTTTTCCAGCACCGAGCCGGAAAACAGGAACGGCTCCTGCAGCACCATCGCGACCTGATCGCCGAGCGAATCCTGGGTCAGGTCACGCACATCATGGCCGCCGACCAGAACCTCACCCGACCAGACATCGTAGAAGCGGTGCACCAGCGCCATCGAGCTCGACTTGCCCGATCCGGTCGGACCGACCAGGGCCACGGTCTCGCCCGGATTGACGCGGAAGGAGATGTTCTTCAGCACCGGCTGGTTCGGCCTATAACCGAAAGTGACGTTCCTGAACTCGACCGAGCCGTCCATGTCGCGCGACAGCGCCACCGCACCTTGCCTGTCGCTGACGTCGACCGGTACGTCGAGCACTTCGGAGATGCGCTGGCCCGAAGCCATGGCGCGCTGCATGACGCTGTACTGCATGGTCAGCGAGCGGATCGGGTCGAAGAAGCGCTGGATGTAGAACAGGAACGCCACCATGACGCCGATGTCGAGGCTGTGCGAGAGCACCATCGACCCGCCGACGACGATGACAGTTGCCATGGCGATGCCGGTCAGCGTGTCGACGATCGGCACCATTACCTGCGCGTATTTCGCCGACCTCAAATGGGCATTGAGGTTGGCCAGCACCTTTTCGTCGTAGAGGTCGAAATTGACGTGCTGGCGCTCGAGGCTCTGCACCGTGCGCACGCCATGGATGCCTTCGGCCAGTGCGCCGTTGGCGATCGAGTTGGTTTCGTGCGCGGCCATGAAGGCGACCTTGGCGCGCGGCAGCCAGAAAAGGCGCACGATGAACAGCACCGGCATGGTCGACAGCGTCAGCAGGCCCAGCCGGAAATCGAGCCACAAAAGCACGCTGACAATGCCGAACAACAGCACGATGTCGCCTACCGACATCACCGATGTTTCGAGGAATTCCTGCATCGAATTGACGTCGCCCTGCAGGCGCGACATCAGCCGCCCGACCTCGGTCTTGTCCATGAAGCTCAGCGAGACCCGTTGCAGATGGCTGAACATGGCGCGGCGCAGGTCCGACAGCACGTTTTCGGCCACCTTGCCGACGACGCTTTCCTGCACATAGCTGGCAGCATAGTTGATCAGGATGATCACGGCGAAAGCGCTGATCGCGGCGATCATCACCGATTGGTCGAGCTTGCCAGCCGTCATGCCGTGGTCGATGGCGTAGCGGATGACCAGCGGGATCGCCAGTTGCGTCAGCGTGAACACCAGCACCGCGGCGACTGAGATGAAAATCCGGTTCTGATAAGGCCTCACGAAGCTCCAGATACGCCGCACGATGCGCGGGTCATAAGCTTTGCCGAAGACCTCTTCGTCGTCGCGGTGCGAGCCCACGACCGCCTTTGTCGGTGGCCCGCTGGTGTCTTCCTTCTCGTCGTCGGCCGGTGTCTGCATCACGCGGCTCCCGCCACGGGCCGCTCATCGTCCGGCCGCAACTGCAGGTCATGGAGCGCGCGGTAGCGTCCACCGAGCGCCAGCAACTCCTCATGCGTGCCGCGCTCGACGATCCGGCCGCCCTCGACGAACAGGATCTGGTCGGCATGCATCAGCGAACTCAGCCGGTGCGAGATGATGAGTGTCACGCGATCCCTGGCGAAGCGTTTCATCT
>NZ_RZQA01000901.1:0-2440 GCF_004022915.1 Mesorhizobium sp. M7A.F.Ca.US.006.04.2.1 | reverse complement strand
ATCAGTCGCTGGCCGACCAGTTCGCGCGCGCCATCCATGACGGACGCCTTGCCAATGGCGCGCGGTTGCCGACCCATCGCAGGCTGGCCGACGACCTCAAGCTTTCGGTGCAGACGGTTAGCCGCGCCTATGAGGAACTGATCCGCCGCGGCCTGATTTCGGGCGAGATCGGCCGCGGCAGCTTCGTCCAGACGCAGCGCCGCGAGCCCGAGCCGCCCTATCTGCCGGAGCGGCTCGGTGAAGTCATCGACCTTTCGATCCTGAAACCGGTCTGCGAGCCGATGCATCTTGAGCGGCTGAAGCAGGCACTGGGATGGCTGGCTGAGAACCTGCCGTCGAGTTCAGCACTTTCGTTCCGGCCCAACATGGTGTTTCCCCGCCACCGCGCGGTGGCGGTCGAATGGTTGAGACTGTGCGGCCTCGATGCATCGCCGCAGAACGTCAGCCTGACCAACGGCGCCACCGCCGGCATGACAGTGGCGCTGATGAGCGTCGCGCCGCCGGGCTCTACGGTCGCCACGGAGGCGATCGGCCACCATACGCTGGTGCCGTTGGCACGCTATCTCGGCTTCAACCTGGAAGGCCTGCCGATCGACGACAACGGCCTGATTCCGGAAGCGCTGGACGAGGCCTGCCGGCTTTCCGACATCCGCGCGGTCTTCGTGCAGCCCTCGGTCATCAATCCGACGGCGACGCTGATGGATGCGCGGCGGCGAGAAGAGATCGCGGCGGTCGCGCGCAAGCACGATATCGCCATCATCGAGAACGATGTGCTGGGTCCGCTGGTCGAAGACCGGCCGCCGCCGGTTGCCGCGTTCGCGCCGGAGCGTACGCTCTACGTCACCTCCTTCACCAAGATCACCGTGCCCGGCCTGCGCATCGGCTATCTGGCCGCACCCGACCGCTACGTCGCCGCCGTCGCCAACCGGCATCTGGTTTCGAACTGGATGGCGACGCCGCTGGTGGCCGAGATCGCCACCAAATGGGTGACCGACGGCACGGCGATGGAGCTTGTCCACTGGCAGCGCGCGGCTTTGCGGCGCCGGCAGGATATTGCAGCGCAGGTGCTGGCGGGGGTCGACTATCGCGCCCGGCGAGACGGGCTGCATGTCTGGCTTCAACTGCCCGCGGACCGTGCCGAGGAAAGCTTTGTCGCCCAGGCCCGCCTGCAAGGCGTGGCTATCGCGCCCGGAACATCCTTCCGTATTTCGGGTGCGCCCTGGCATCCGGCGGTGCGTATCTCGCTGGGTTCGACCACCGAGGGGGAACTGCGCGCCGGCCTCGGCGTTGTCACCAAGCTGCTGCTTGGCGATCCGGAGCATCTGCTGCTCGCAATCTAGGTCCGGTTTGCCCGGAAATTGTGCGGAATCAGAATAATTGTCATGATATTATTTTCCCAATTGACATGATTTGGCGCGTTCCGCATCGTTAAGGGGCATAAGCTTCTCCAGCACGGGGAAATAGATTTGTCCGCACCAGCGCCCATCATCAAGATCGACAGCATCTCGAAAAGCTTCGGCAGCTTCAAGGTGCTGGACGGCCTGTCGATGCAAGTCATGCCCGGCGAGAAGCTGGCACTGATCGGCCCATCGGGTTCGGGCAAGACGACGATCCTGCGCATCCTGATGACGCTGGAGCGCATCGATGGCGGTCATATCCAGATCGACGGCGAGCAGCTCTATCACATGGAGCGCAATGGCCAGCTGTTGCCCGCCGATGAGCGGCATCTGACAAGGATGCGCCAGAAGATCGGCATGGTGTTCCAGCTGTTCAACCTGTTTCCGCACAAGTGCGTCATGGACAATGTCACGCTGGCGCCGATGCTGACCAAGGGCACGCCGCGTGCCGCCGCCGAAAAGCGGGCGATGGAACTGCTCGAAATGGTCGGCATGGCCGACAAGGCCAAGAACATGCCGGCGCAGCTGTCCGGTGGGCAGAAGCAACGCGTGGCGATCGCTCGGGCGCTGGCGCTGTCGCCGAAGATCATGCTGTTCGACGAGGTGACGTCGGCGCTCGATCCAGAGCTGGTCGAGGAGGTGATGAACGTCATGCGCAAGCTCGCCGCCGAGACCGACATGACCATGCTGCTGGTCACCCACGAGATGGGCTTTGCCCATGATTTCGCCGACCGGGTGCTGTTCTTCGATCGCGGCAGGATCGTCGAAGAAGGCAAACCGGACGAGATTTTCCGCAATCCCAAGCAGGAGCGCACGCAAGGTTTCCTGAAGAAGATCATCGCGGCCGGACATCGGGTCTGACCGCAATGCCCAGGGCGACGAAGTCGTCCCGAGGCGGCGAGGGCCGCCATGCAACAAAGCAAGACAAGAAACAAGGAGTTGGGAACAATGAACAAACTTGGCATTCTGGCCGGCGTTGCCGGTCTTGCACTGACGGCGGTGCTGGCCGCCTCGATTCCCGGTTCGGCCGATGACAGCAAGCT
>NZ_RZQA01000900.1:0-2442 GCF_004022915.1 Mesorhizobium sp. M7A.F.Ca.US.006.04.2.1 | reverse complement strand
CTCCAGTAGAGCCTGTTGCTCCAGTCGATCCGGTCGAACCTGTTGCCCCAGTAGAGCCGGTCGAACCTGTCGATCCGGTCGAGCCAGTTGCTCCGGTATCACCGGTTGCACCTGTGGCGCCGGTCGAGCCGGTTGCTCCGGTCGAACCTGTAGAGCCTGTTGCTCCGGTATCACCGGTTGCTCCTGTGGCGCCGGTCGAGCCGGTTGCTCCGGTCGATCCGGTCGCACCAGTAGAGCCTGTTGCTCCAGTCGAGCCAGTCGAGCCGGTTGCTCCAGTAGAGCCAGTCGAGCCGGTTGCTCCAGTAGAGCCGGTGGCACCGGTCGCGCCCGTGGCACCTGTCGAGCCCGCACCCGTGGCGCCGGTCGCGCCGGTCGCTCCGGCGGGTCCGGTCGCGCCTACTTGACCTGTGGTGGCGATAAAAGAAGCGGTATCAAAGAAATTGCCATTATCGCCATTATTAGCAAGCACGGGTGTAAAACTATAACCTCCTACAACCGGGGAAAGCGTGCCGTATAATTTGAAATTGCTGTCATAAACGAAATAAATATCAGTAGTGTTGGGGATCGTTATGGTCGCAGAAAAGTCATTTATTAAACCGCCCTGGTTTGCAGATGGTAGCTGAAAGCTACCAACGACTGTATCATCCGCACGATTGAGCGCCGGATTAGTCGGCGGAGCCACGTGAGTATCCACTACATAATACGTGTTAACAGCCGAAGAGCTGCCGCCGGCAGTTATGTCCCCACTGAGTGTGAGATCAGCCGCAAGCACCCCCGAGTAGCTGGCCACGCCAGCCGAAGTCATTGGAGGCAAGGGCGTGGACGAGCCTACGCGTGAGGATATCTCCCAGGAGCCGCCCAGGGCGGCCGCGCCAATCAGCGACCCGGACGCGAGAACGTCCGCGCCTACTGCCTCTTCCAGCGCCTCTATGAAGGCTTCGCCCGTATCCCCCGATGCCGTTTCGCAGCTCCACAGCCGCAGCTCGCCGTCCTTGGCAAGCGCACGGCCGATTGCGGCAAGATCCTCGGCCTCTTCCTGCAATGTAGTTGATGACCACTCCCCTGCTGTGAAGCCGACACGCCCAGACCCACCATGTGCGATAACGTGCACCGCATCGAGCCCTGCGTGCCCTGCGAGCGCGGCAGCGATCTGCCGCGCCGCCGGTCGGCGGCCGTTGAGCACAATCGCTTGAACCTCGGGTCGCACGCTGCCGAGAATTGCCTGGAGGTCGGAAACTGAAGGATCGACAAAAAGAACTTCAGAGGCACGGGCCATGACTGGCTCCTGTTGGCTTCGAACTCAATTCACCGGCAGCCACTCACTGGCCTAGCCGGCAAGTGCTGCGACCAAAGAGATTTACCTCCCGGACGGCCCGACGGCGCCGTGGGGACGTTCCACGACTGGCGTCTCCACGCGGAGGAAGTTGGCGACCTGGAAGTTCCCGCCTTCATCAAACGTCCCAATGGCAAGCGAGCCGGCGGTGCTTGGGACTTTGACGGTGAGGGCGACAGCGAGGCTTCGCTTGGCGGCTCTGGGAAGAACGACCTGACCGACAATAGCGCTCTTGGCCGTGTCCAGAATGAAATAATTTACATTTTCAATCGTGTCGCCGATCGGCAAAATGCCTCGAACGGTGACTTCCATAGCCGCAAATCCTGCCGTGAAGCTCATCATCTTCTCCTTGGTCGCCGGCGGCCGGGCCGCAGCTTCTCTTGGTCGTACCTTAGATTTCAATCGCTGGTTCAATGGCTGCAGAGCGCGGGCGCCCGGTGAGGCCGGTCGCGCGCATTGCCGCATTGCGGGCAGGTCTAAGAGACGGGTGCGCAAGGCTTGGCAGCCTCTTCGTGCCGCTCGATCGGATGGCGCCCCAGTTGTCTTCGCCCAGGTGAGTGAGGCGTCCAAAGGACACTGAGGAATACCCATCAATCGCTGGGTAATCCGTGCTGTTGGCCAACTGCGGGTAATTCAGGCGTTGTTCTACGCCTAAGCCTGCGTCACGGCCCCATCGACTCGTACACGGTATCACCCCAACCATGGTCACTCCCGTCACGCGTGTCGCCGATTTCTCGACGACGACTTACGAGGGAACCAACTGCTTGCGGGGGGAACATCAGATTTGGGAAAACGCCGGCCTTTAGTTCAAGGCCGTACAACGTCTTCTCTTGCACGTCACCACACACTCGCCACGCCCTCACGCACGAAGTGACTTGCTCCAGACACTCTCCTGGCTTCGCAGACGCAGCCCAACAGGCCCTCTGCCCGGTTCGCGGGAACCCTCTCAACACAAGACATTAGTAAAATCTAAAATTAGCAACTTGTAAATAACCAAGTTAACAATTTATTAATTGTGGACCATGAGTAACTACTTTCGGTCGACATCAAATGGCGCGCATGGGCGGCCGAACGCATCGAGAAATCCGAGGCTTAAGGGTGCCCTCTGG
>NZ_RZQA01000008.1:0-26635 GCF_004022915.1 Mesorhizobium sp. M7A.F.Ca.US.006.04.2.1 | reverse complement strand
ATCCGGACCTCATGCCGGTTCTGCTCGAGTGCGGCGCGAATGTTGGCCAGGTTGATGCGCTTCATGTGCGGGCACAGATTGCATGGGCGAACGAACTCGACGTCGGGATGCGCGACCGCGACGTTGTCGCTCATCGAACATTCGGTCAGAAGGACGACACGCTTCGGTTTCTCACGCTCGACATAATCCGACATCGCCGCGGTCGAGCCGGAGAACTCCGCCTCCGCGACAACGTCTGGTGGGCATTCTGGATGGGCCAGCACGATGACGCCTGGATGGGCATCGCGCAGTTCCCGGATGTCTGCTGCGGTGAAGCGCTCATGCACCTCGCAATGGCCTTTCCAGGCGATGATCTCGACGTCTGTATCGGCTGCCACGTTCCTCGCCAGATATTCGTCCGGGAGCATCAGCACACGCGCCACGCCAAGCGATTCCACCACCGCCTTGGCGTTGCCGGACGTGCAGCAGATGTCGGACTCCGCTTTTACGGCGGCGGAAGTGTTGACGTAAGTAACAACGGGGACCCCCGGATACCGCAGCCGCATTAGCCGCACGTCGTTTGCCGTGATCGATTCGGCCAGCGAGCAGCCGGCGCGGAGATCCGGGATGAGCACGGTCTTGTTCGGATTGAGCAGTTTTGCCGTCTCGGCCATGAAATGAACGCCGGCAACCACGATGATGTCGGCGTCGACCGTCACCGCCTTGTGGGCCAACGCCAGGCTGTCGCCGACGATGTCTGCCACGCAATGAAAAATTTCGGGCGTCTGGTAATTGTGCGCCAGCACCACCGCATTGCGCTCACGCTTCAGCGCTAAGATGGCTTCAATATCGCCGGCGAACGCGGGCCATTCAACGGGTGGGATCACCCGCCGGACACGCTCATACAAGGACGCAGCCATAGGTAACGCCCCAGTCATTGGCGCCTCGATTATATTCGGTTTGACAATAAGGGAATATATCTACCTTGACTATAAGTATGTCAAGCCCGCGCCAGCGGTAATTTTGTCCCGGCGATAGCCCTGTCGTCGAGGACGGCATGCCGGAAGCGATAAAGCTTCGCCGGTCGGCCGCCCGTGTCGAGGGAGGTCTCCCCGGTCTCCTCAACAAGTTCCTGCTGCTCGACCAATCTCCGGAAGTTCGGCTTGTTGATCAGCCTGCCAGCCAAAGCTTCCACGGTTCGCTGCAGTTGCAGCAGCGTGAAGGAAGGCCGCATAAGCTCGAACACGACCGGCCGGTATTTGATCTTCGAACGCAGCCGCGCGATCCCGGTTGCCAGAATACGACGGTGGTCAGCGACCATTGGTTTGCCAGCCGCGGCCGCAATCGCGTCCCTGCCGCCACCGGCCTCCTCAATCAGAGCAGCTTCATAGAGCAACTCGTAGCGTTGGAGCGTGAGTTCCTCGTTCCAATGGCGGTCGTCGAAGCCGAAGGCTATCGCAGCGCGCTGCCGGCGCTCGCGTTGAGTGGTCGGCTCGCTGGCGCCGCCGGCCCACTCAATCAGGCGGGGCCGCAATCTATCGAGCAGCACAGGCGGCGTGCCGAAGCGGTGGTCCTCCCAGGGAAAATATTCGTACCAACTTTGCCAGCCGCACGCGGCCGAGTTCGTTGCCTGTTCCTTCCTGGTCAATGCGAGATAGCTGATTGAGATGACGCGCTGGTGGCGCTCAGTGCCGATGCGATCGCGATCGGCGAAGGTGTAGAGTTGCTCGATGTATCCAAGTGCATGGCCGGTCTGCTGCTCCACCCACCCCCTCAAACCCGACTGCAGTGATCGATGCTCAAGGGCAAAAGGTCCAGAAGGGAGGGTGTCCGCATGACCGACTGTGAGGACACAGGGCTCACTGTCGTTTACGGCGACCACGACGGCAGTCAGGTCCACTTTGGCTTCGTCAGCTTTGACGGCGGCTTTGCCTTTCTTGGTTCTTCTTGTCTGAGGATCCATGTTTGCGAAAGCGGGTTGGCCCAACGGAGCGCCTTAATCGATTGAATGTAACCTTGGAAGCCAGCACGTCAACACCGGAGTACTCAAGCGCTGTTTTTAGCTCTTCGCAGTCGCACAAAAATATGCCAAACGCGACACCCGCTGTTGGTAACGTAAGGGAAGGGGCCTCGGTTGAGCGCGGCTGGTGAGATAAAAGGGATGACTCCTCCAGATATTCGATCGCGAAAAGGCCAGACGCCACTTGTATGCTTGACGGCCTACACCACGCCGGTCGCGAGGCTGCTCGATCGCCACTGCGACATCGTTCTTGTCGGCGACAGCGTCGGCATGGTGCTGCACGGCCTGTCGTCGACGCTGGGGGTCACGCTCGACATGATGATCATGCACGGACAGGCCGTTCGCCGCGGCCTTGAACACGCGCTGATGGTCGTCGACCTGCCCTTCGGTTCCTACGAGGAAAGCCCAGAGCACGCTTTCGGCAACGCTGCGCGCGTGATGGGTGAGACCGGTTGTTCAGCGGTAAAGATCGAGGGCGGCGAGACCATCGCGGAAACCATCCGCTTCCTTACCGCGCGCGGCGTACCTGTCATGGCCCATGTGGGCCTGACGCCGCAGGCGGTAAACACGTTTGGAGGCTATCGTGTGCAGGGCCGGGGAGCCGATGCAGAGCGGATCAGGCGCGACGCCAGGGCGGTAACTGAAGCTGGCGCCTTCTCCTTGGTGCTGGAAAAGATACCGGAGCAGCTTGCACGGCAGATAACCGCCGATATCGACATACCCACCATCGGCATCGGTGCCTCGCCAGCTTGCGACGGCCAGATTCTGGTGAGCCACGATATGCTCGGGCTCTTCACCTCATTTCGGCCGAAGTTCGTCAAACGCTATGCCGAGCTCGGTGAGCAGGCTGAGGCGGCAATCGCCGCTTACGCCACCGATATGCGGAACCGGCACTTTCCGGCGGTCGAACATCTCTATGTCAACGCCTTGAAGGCCGGTGACTTCACATGAGCGTGCCGATCGCTCGAACCGTGAGCGAGCTGCGCGGCGTCGTTGCGCAATGGCGTCGCTCGGGTGCCACGATCGGTATTGTGCCGACCATGGGAGCCTTGCACGACGGGCATCTGAGCCTCGTGCGGAAGGCGCTCGAAAGGGCCGAGCGGGTGATCGTGACGCTGTTCGTAAACCCCAAGCAGTTCAACAGCCCCGCCGACCTGATTGCCTACCCTCGGACGGAAAGCGACGATGCTGCCAAGCTCGCTCTGCTGGGCACGCATCTGCTCTATGTGCCGGACACAGAGGAAATGTACCAGGTGGGCTTCGCCACGGCCGTTTCAGTGTCCGGCATCAGCGAATGCCTTTGCGGCGCATTCCGGCTCGGCCATTTCAATGGCGTGGCGACGGTCGTGGCCAAGCTCTTCCTGCAGGCCGGCGCTGACTTCGCCTTTTTTGGCGAAAAGGATTTTCAGCAACTTCAGCTTGTCAGGCGCTTGGTCCGGGATCTCGACATTCCGATCACTATTGTGCCCTGTCCGACAGTCCGCGAAGCCGATGGTCTTGCGCTATCGTCGCGTAACGTGCGGCTCTCCCCAGCCCAACGCGCCATTGCCCCAAAACTAGCATCGGTCCTGCTCGATACGGCCGAGCGGCTTGCACGCGGCTCCCCCATCCTGCCTACGCTTGATGAAGCGCGTGCAGCAATTCTGGCTGCCGGCTATCGCGAGCTCGAATACCTGGAGCTTCGCGGAGAAACAGACCTGCAATCGTTAGCAAGCCTTGACCGACCGGCACGCTTGCTTGCTGCGGCTTGGCTTGGCGACACGCGGCTCATCGATAACGTCGCAATATCACCCATCGGTAGTTGGTCAGGTGGGCGGAGCTCTCTCCAATCGGAAGCAGCACAGCAATTGCGGTGATGACGGCGGCGCGTCGTATGCCCTGCAGGGACAGGCCATCATTTAGAACCACGTCTCCGTCGGCTTCCAGCAACCTCCGCGAGGTACGCTAAGCGCAGATGCATCGCGTATTTGAAACCTTGGTCGAGCAACTCTCTGCAAGCGTCGATGCCGTCGATCTCCATGAGGCAATGGCGTCCGCCGCAGCCGGGTTCGACTTTCCGCTCTTCGCTTATTTCACCTACCCATCCGCTTCCGGCGACAGGCCGCGATTGATCTCGAATTATCCATCATCATGGACATCACATTACCTGCAACAGCGCTACCACAGCGTGGATCCCGTGATCCTGCGGGGACTGCGGGGCTGGGATACCTTCGACTGGGGTGTGGACCGCGATCACCGTTATTTGCCGACCTCTCAGCAGGAAGTCCTGGAAAAAGCAGCTGAGTTCGGCATTCGCGGCGGACTGACCATGTCGATGCATGATCATCGCGGCCGGTTCGCCGCACTGACCTTCGCCTCCAACGAGGCGCATCCGCCATTTCTGAGGTCGCTGACGCGCTACGAAAAAGCAATGCAACTGGTTGCGATCAACGTTCATATCCATGCCCGGCGCAGGCTCGCCGAAGATTGCGTGGTAGATGGCATAATGCTCACCCGGCGGGAGTTCGAGTGCCTGAAATGGGCGGCGTGCGGCAAGTCGGCCTGGGATATCAGCCAGATTCTCGGTGTCTCGAAACGCACCGTGACCTTCCATCAGGAAAACGCCAAGGCGAAGCTTGGCGTGCGAACCATCAACCAGGCCGTAGTGCGGATGGCTGCTCGGGCGAGATCCTGATCCTCTCCAAGTCTAGCTGTAAAGGTCTACAGGCTGCATTCATGACGGCTTTGCCCTTCGATTGCGTGGACACATCCCGCACGGAGACGACAATGATGCAGCTGATAACACCCGACTGCTACGCCGAGTTTGCGAGCGAACTCAAGGAAATGCACGGACTTAGGTATCGGGTTTTCAAGAAGCGGCTCGATTGGGAAGTGCAGACCGAAGGCGAAATGGAAACGGACTCGTTTGACAGCCTGAACCCCGTCTACCTGCTTCTCAAGGGGTCCGATTGGCGAACTTGCGGCTGCGTCCGCCTTTTGCCGACCACCGGACCGACAATGTTGCGCGATACGTTTCCGACGCTGCTGGATGAGATGGTGGTCCCTGCGAGTGCCGATATCTGGGAGAGTAGTCGTTTCGCGCTCGATCTCCCTGCGACAGCGCCGAAGGCAGCTGGCGGCCTGGCCCAAGCAACCTACGAGCTCTTCGCGGGGATCATCGAATTCGGCTTGGCCAACAATCTCTCCGGGATCGTAACGGTGACAGATACGCGCATCGAAAGGATCCTTCGTCTCGCGACCTGGCCGTTGTCACGTATCGGACAGCCCAAGCAGGTCGGCAACACCGAGGCAGTCGCCGGCTTCCTCGATATTTCCTACGCCAGTCTCTTGCGCATCCGCTGGAGGGGACGCCTCAACGGGCCGGTGTTGTGGCAACCAGTTCTCATCCAATCGGCATAGCGCCTGCGGATGCTCAGCCGTGACTTGAGTTAAGTCTGCTCACGGCCGCCACCGCCGCCGTGAGGGTGAGCGGACCCGCCCCACGAGCTTTCGACTGTTCCGGTCGATTGGCTCGCGCGGCCGGACTTTGGATTTCCGTAGGCGCAACCCGCAGTCCAGCGTGAGCACGCCAAAATGGCGCCCCTCCGCTTCGTCCAAAGAAGCCAACGTGGCTTCTGAGGTCGTCTTAGAATATTGGACCGGCCGCCGTGAGCGATCGCAACCTCAAAGCTTTGCCGGTATGCCGGTTTGGCCGGACCGTCGGCCAGTCGGAGCAGTCCCCCGATAAGGACCCGAGCTGACGCGCGGTCCAACAGCGCCCGAGCCTATGCTTTGTGCATTACCGTTCGGTTGGCCATGTCGTCCAAGACCGCATGAAGAAGGCTTCCAACCTCCTGCGCAGCGAGCTCTGGCGCAATTCCTACATCGGACAATTGAATGAGCATTTTCTTGGCGGCACAGCGCCAGAACGCGCTCGCCGCCTCGCCGTTCTTGGTCTCGAGGGCCTGGGCGATACTTTCGACCAATATACGTCGCCGATGCAGCGGAAATACGCAAATGTTTGATTCATGCATCAATCACCTCACAGATTCAGTTCCACAAAGAAAAACACCGGCGTCTTCAAAAGAGCCCCGCTAGCGCGGTGACGGTTCGCGGCGACATGACGAGTTCCACTTCCCCATCGACAAGCCATTGGGAGATGAGCCGCCGGACCGCATATCCGGGACCGCACATAAGGTGAACCACCATTGCTCATCCGGCTGCATTTTCCTGGGCCGTTCGACGAGGCGTTCCAGCCGAATTGACGTCCAATGACTTGATCTCTGAAAGGGCAGGGCGGTACGAATCACCCGACTGTTCCGCTGCTTACATTCCTGCGAGCTTGTGTATGAACGATTAAAGCGTGCCCGAGCCGTTCTTGGTGGCCGCCGCAGAAGGGAATCATGTCATCCGCTGCCTATCGTAGGCGGCGCGACTTCTAGCATGACTGCACTGCCCCGACAGGGCTTTGCAATCGCGCGTTTCGAAGCCTATGCTTTGGCATCGGCCGGCATTTACTTCGGTGCAGCCGACAGTAAGACGTACGCGCTCTTGCCCCGTTGGAAGAGAGCCTTGCCCGATCCCTCTTTCGCGACCAGGTGCTGAAGCCCTCACCCCGCAGGACTTCGCGCTTTTGCGACCATCGCTGCATCACGTCGAACCGGGCATCAAGGACAAGTTGGAGGTCGCGCATCAGCCGATCAAGAACGTATATTTTCCCGAGAGGGGCATCGCGTCGGTGGTCGCCACCATGACCGGCGGGCGGCAAGGTGAAGTCGGCATTGTCGGCTATGACGGGATGAAAGGAATTGCCGTCATTCTCGGAAAGGAAAGCACTACCTGGCGCCTGCCGGTTGAAAACCTTCGCCCTGCGATTAGCCCGTCGCTTCGCACCTCAGTGCTGGACTATGCCCACGCGTTCCTCGTCCAATCATGCCGGACGGCACTGGTCAATGGCCACTCCAAGGTCGAAGAACGGCTGGCCCGCTGGCAGCTGATGGTCCACGACCGTGCGGAAGGAGATAAGATCCTCCCGACGCATGAATTTCTGGCGACCATGCTCGCGCCCACCGCCCGGGGTCACCACGGCCCTGCAAATGCTTGAGTATCGAGGACTGGTGCACGCCAAGCGCGGCGAGATCACGATCATCGACCGTGCCGGATTGATAAAGCTCACACATGGCGCTTATGACAAGGAGGAGCAGCGTTATTTCGGCCTGGCCGCTGCCTGAAGCATGTCGGTTGAAACGGGTTCAGCCGACGTCTCCTTGCCCCTCACCAGGTCGCCCAAAAGCATCAGCGGTTTTGAACGAATCGCAGCGATTGTCCGCAATCGGACATAGGCTTGAAGGCGGTCGAATTCGTGCCATAAGTCGGGTTGGTCAGGGTTCAGGGAGGAATTCGTCATGACCAATTCGTTTCACACCGTCACCGTCGAAAAAGCCGCAGAAGCCTATGTCCTTTCCAGGGGAAGGGTCCGCTTTCTCTCCATGGCGCAGGCGATCCGCGCCATCCGAACACTAATGCCGGCATGCAAGGCCACCGACCGCGAGTTGGAGGAACTGTTGGCGGCCGCTTCCTTCGTTCATGGCGTGCCCGTCGCCTTCGACACAAAAACAGCCGATGGTGTAGAACCACGGCTGCATTCCTAAGAGGGCATGCCGCGCCATGCAGACTGTCAGAGGGCATTCGTCAGATGGTAGTCCGCTAACTTAACTGCAGAGTCTAAAGGACGTGTTCCAGCATTGCGAACTCACCGATCGCTTTGTTGCCAAAGCTGCCAGCAAGCGATCGCCTCATCCAGCCGTTTGCACCATCTCATCACAGACATCATCGCGATGCTACCTGTCCAGCATATGTCCAGCATTTCGCAAGGCGGCCAGAAGGAGCCTCGCATAGCCTGTGACATCGATCTGGGCCTGCATCGAAAGGGGCATGCTGGTCCAGTTCTCCAACGGTGCAATGAAAGGTGAGAAGGTGCCATTGACAAGGCAACAACAGCTAACAAGGCCCTCTCGGTCCAATGCCACCACACCGATCTTGTCGCCTGGATATCCAATGGCTGCGACTCGCTGGACCTCCAGGTCACCGTCCACCCGCACGTCAAAAAGAAGGCTACCACGGCTCCTCGTGGCTATCTCAGCCGCCTTCTCATCAAAGCTTGAAGAGAGCAAGCGGACGCTTTCCACCGCCATCTGGAAAATCACCAAATCCAGTTCATTCACGGCCATATGGGCATTTCCGCGCAACGGGTGGTGATTGCAATGACACATACTGCTTGTTCACAGATGTCGGTCACGAACGATCATTCGTCGGGTTCCGGTTCCGACCAACGGTGTCGCCACCTGATCGTGCTGCGGTTCGAACCTTCCGAACGCGAGCCGAGCGCGCTATGAGGTTGGAGTCTAGGTCTCGGACCCTGCCTCGCGGCCTGCTCATCTTTGGCAGACCCGTTGCAACGCCGCCGCGATGGCGCAAACGCCAGATGACGCTGATCCATCGCTTGATCGTGAACTGAGCTTCTGAACACCATTGGGACAGCAGGGTGGAAGGGCTTGACCAACGCTGCCCCCGTTTTCCAAGAGGACCCGTCCTCGATTGAATCTTTCGAGCCCCGTGCAGCGCGCAGCCAAATGATGACCATCTGGACCCAGCTCGCAGACCGCAAGGCAAAGAGGGAACCTTCCAGGCAGCCAAGCTGCGTCGACGCAAAGAGCGGCCTTTGGAGTTCCCAGAATCGACCCTTCCATAGTTGCGACAGGCAACCACTGCACGAGTGTGGGAGAGCGAATCGCAAGCATTGCGTGAGGTCCTGCGCGTTTTCCCCTCTTGCTATTTGGCACATCGTTTGCGCCGAAGTGGGCGCAGCGTTCGACCGGAGCACTGCATGGGAGAGGGAGGAGCCCCACCCCGATCCGGTCAAGGAGAGAGACGGTGTTGGTTCCAAGAGTTCCCCGCGCGATCTTAGCGCCCCGCAAGCGCCATTTTGCCCGGACCTACGTGCAGGTACTTGCCGCCATAATCCTGGGTGCCGCAATCGGCTATTTCCATTTGGAGACCGGCCACAGCCTGAAGCCGCTCTGCGATGCCTTCGTCGATGTCGTCAAGATAATCACCGTACCTGTCATCTTCCTGACAATGGCGACCGGCATTGCCGGCATGAGCGATCTGCAGAAGGTCGGCCGAGTTGCCGCCAAGGCGATGGTTTATTTCCTTACCTTCTCGACGCTAGCACTCCTTGTCGGGCTGATTGTCGCGAATATCGTTCAGCCTGGCGCCGGCCTCAACATCGATCCGGCCTCGCTCGATGTCGAAGCCGTTAAGGGCTATGTGGCCACGGCTCACGAGCAGTCCGTGACCAGCTTCCTGATGAACATCATCCCGTCAACGATTGCCAGTGCCTTCGCGGAAGGCGACATCCTGCAAGTCTTGTTCCTCTCGGTCCTGTTCCTCTCGATCCTGTTCGGCGCGGTCTGCCGCTACAACGGCCGCTCGCTCTTCTCTCTCGTCCGATACATCAAGGACGAGCTGCTGCTCGCAATGTCCTCCTCAGAGGCCGCGCTGGCCTCGCTCATGGAGAAGATGGAAAAGGCCGGCGCCACGCATTCGGTCGTGGGTCTCATTCCATTCAATCTGGACGGCACGAATATGATGCTCGCCGCCCTTTTCATCGCCCAAGCGACGAAAACTGATCTCCCGATCGGCTGCCGGATCCTCATGCTGTTTGTCGCATTGTTCCCTTCGAACGGAACAACCCGCATTACCGGTGCAGGCCTCGTCACAATGGCTGCAACGCTCTTTCTTGTTCCGGCCGCACCGGTCACCTCCGTGGGGCTTATTCTTGGCGTCGATCAGCTTATGTCCGAATGCCACGCGCTGACGGTTTTTCTCCGCAGCGTAGCGGCAACGCTGGCTGTCACCCGGTCCGGGGCGAGCGGGATAAACGACGATTCGGGGAGCGCCTCACTAGCGGACCGTTCAGCGCTCTGGCGGTGGACGGTCAAGTCGCCCGGCGTGGTGAACACAATTCCCCGTGCGAACGACGCTCAGCTATTGGGGTGGACCCGATGGCGCAAAGCCGTATTTGAGAAACCGCCAGATCGCACCGGCACCTGTGCGCCTGTAGCAACTGCGGGGCACGATCAAAACTGACCCATTTTACACCAAAAAGGCGGCCGTTGCTGCCACGCCGTCCATGGATTGGAGACTCATGTCTAAGCCGACTGCCATCACTGTCGCAGCTCTTCTTTTACTCCTCGCCTTGCTGGCGAGCCAATATAGCGCGAACCTGCACCGGCAGGCGTGGTCGACCGACAGGCAAAAGTGGAGCGGCGCATTCGACAACGATCTCCTTCGCCAATCGCCGGCAACCCGCAAGGCGATGCCGTTCTGGTCATATTCAATGACTACCACAACTGTCCGCATTGCAGACTGGCTGATATCAACTACCAAAAAGCCTTCAAGCATGAGCCCAATCTGAAGCTTGTGATCAAACAGTTCCCGGTCCTGGGACCGGATTCCCAATTCCCAGCCTTCGCCGCACTCGCCTCGAGAAAACAGGGAAAGTTCGACGAATTCCACCGCGCCCTTATGATTTCCCCCAGTTGAAGGGTCACTCTCAAGATCGCAGCGCGTGTAGGCCTTGACGTTGAGCAGCTCAAGCGGGAATGCAAGATCCGGCCATCGCAGATGAAATGCGCGCGTCCGCGCACTCGCGAAAGGTCTGCACTTAGACGGTACGCCCGCGTTGGTGGTCGGCGATATAGTGGTCGCCGACCTTGTGGACATGGCCAGCTTGCAACGCTTGCATCGCCGATGCGCGCTCAAAGCGTGCTGGCTCTCGTGCGGGGCAGCATCTGTAGACCGGCCACGCTGTTGTTGCCGGAGCGTGCCGTTTGTGGCAGCTGGCTTTGCTGTCGCTCCTCGTAATCTTGTTGCGGTCATCCAGCTGCCGTGGGCGCCAACAACAATCCTGAGCGCCCGCGCCTGAAGTCGCTGGCCGGGTGCTCGTGAACCGAGCCCGCTTTTCTTCGGCAAGCTCAGGCGGTCTTGGCCCTGCGGCATCGCCCCCTGGCGCGGGGCAGCCTTCGGCTGCTGACGGTCGCCGGCCTGTCGGCCGGCGTCTTTCTATTGTGGCCTTCCCCCTGGCGCAGGGTGGGCAGCACTCCCTTCTAGGCCCGCCGCGGCGTCCCGCAACCCTTCGCTTGTCGCTTTCGGGTCCTCCACTCCGTTCCGGTCCTGCTGATGCAGTCCGCCTCCGACGGCGGGCCTTTCCGGTCGCTTTTGCCGCCCACCCCGCTTCCGGGGAGGGCGCGCGATTGTAGAGCGGAGGACATCACGATGCGTGCAAACAACAAACGTTGCGGCAGCCGACAGGCTGGCGCAGACAGCGGCGGGCGCACCGGCGCCAGCCTTTATCAGGAAATCACCGACCGCATCATTGCCGAACTGGAGCGCGGCACCGTGCCATGGGTCAAGCCGTGGGGCAGGGCAAGGACAGGCCTCGGCCTGCCGCGGAATGCGGCCACCCAGCGCCGATATTCCGGCATCAATATCCTGATCCTGTGGGGCGCGGTCATCGAGCGCGGTTTCCCCAGCCAGAACTGGCTCACCTTCCGGCAGGCGCTTTCGCTTGGCGGCAATGTCAGGAAGGGCGAGCACGGCACCACCATCGTTCACGCTGACCGCTTTGTTCCCAAGAACGAAAAGCAACGCGCCGACACCGATGGCGACGAACCGCAGGCGGTGCCCTTCCTGAAGCGCTTCACCGTCTTCAATGTCGCGCAGTGCGATAATCTGCCCGAACATCTTTACGCCGCCGGCGAGCCTCTGCCTGAGCGCGAGATGGTCCCGCAGGCCGAGGCGCTCATTCATGCAACCGGCGCTGATTTTCGCGTCGGCGGCGAGCGCGCCTTCTACATGCCCGGCAGCGACACCATACAGGTGCCGCCGCAGCCGGCTTTCTTCCACCAGATCGACTATTACCGGACCTGCTTTCACGAGCTTGGCCACTGGACCGGCCACCCGAGGCGACTCGCGCGCGACCTGTCCGGCTCCTTCGGGTCCAACACCTATGCGCGCGAGGAACTGGTCGCCGAAATCGCATCAGCCTTCATCTGCAGCAGTCTCGGCATCGAGCCGACCGTGCGCCATGCCGACTACATCGGCTCATGGCTGACGGTTTTGCGCGAGGACAACCGCGCCATCTTCCGCGCCGCAAGCCATGCCTCGAAAGCCGCCGATTTCCTGCTTGGCCGAAATGTCGATGTCGAAGGCGAGGCACATGCCGAAACCGCCTATGGGAGCGCGCAATCCTCACACGCGACCGCCTTGCGCCTCTGATGACGCAAAGCCGCGCGCAACCAACTCGACAGTTCTTTTGAGGTTGCCCTAACGCCGATGGCCGGCGTTGGCGTCGATCGTTCATCGGACCGAGGTTCGCAAAAAAAGAGGGCGGCATTGATGCCGCCCTCTCGTTGCGAAAGCTGCCAGAGCTGGATTAGAAATCCATGCCGCCCATGCCGCCCATGCCGCCGCCGCCCATGCCGCCAGGCATGCCGCCGCCAGCCGACTCCTTCTTCGGAGCCTCCGCGATCATGGCTTCGGTGGTGACGAGCAGGCCGGCGACCGAGGCCGCGTCCTGAAGAGCCGTACGGACAACCTTGACCGGATCGACGATACCCATGGCGATCATGTCGCCATACTCGCCGGTCTGGGCGTTGTAGCCGAAGGTCGCGCCCTTGTTCTCAAGGATCTTGCCGGCAACGATCGATGCTTCCGCACCGGCGTTGGCCGCGATCTGGCGGGCCGGAGCCTGCAGCGCACGACGCACGATGTTGATGCCGGCGGCCTGGTCGGCATTGACGCCGGTGGCCTTGATGTTGGCCGAAGCGCGCAGCAGCGCGACGCCGCCACCAGCAACGATGCCTTCTTCGACGGCCGCGCGGGTCGCGTTGAGGGCGTCATCGACGCGGTCCTTCTTTTCCTTGACTTCGACTTCCGTCGCACCGCCGACGCGGATCACCGCAACGCCGCCCGCGAGCTTCGCGAGACGTTCCTGCAGCTTCTCCTTGTCGTAGTCCGAAGTGGTCTCTTCGATCTGCTGCTTGATCTGGGCAACGCGGCCCTGGATCTCCGCCTTCTTGCCGGCGCCGTCGACGATGGTGGTGTTCTCCTTGGAGATCGACACCTTCTTGGCGCGGCCGAGCATGTTGAGGCCGACGTTCTCGAGCTTGATGCCGAGGTCTTCCGAGATGACCTGGCCACCGGTGAGGATGGCGATGTCTTCCAGCATGGCCTTGCGGCGATCGCCGAAGCCCGGCGCCTTGACGGCGGCGATCTTCAGGCCGCCACGCAGCTTATTGACGACCAGCGTGGCCAGAGCCTCGCCTTCGACGTCTTCCGAGATGATGAGCAGCGGCTTCGAGGTCTGCACGACGGCTTCGAGAACCGGCAGCATGGCCTGGAGGTTGGACAGCTTCTTCTCGTGCAGGAGGATGTAGACGTCCTCGAGTTCGGCAACCATCTTGTCGGCGTTGGTGACGAAGTAGGGCGAGAGATAGCCGCGGTCGAACTGCATGCCTTCGACGACTTCGAGTTCGGTCTCGGCGGTCTTGGCTTCTTCAACCGTGATGACGCCTTCGTTGCCGACCTTCTGCATCGCTTCCGCGATCATCTTGCCGACCGACTCGTCGCCATTGGCCGAGATCGTGCCGACCTGGGCAACTTCCTCGGAGGTCTTGATCTTCTTGGCAGCCTTGCCGAGCGCCGAGACGACTTCGGTCACGGCCAGATCGATGCCGCGCTTCAGGTCCATCGGGTTCATGCCGGCGGCAACGGCCTTGTGGCCTTCCTGGACGATCGACTGCGCCAGAACGGTCGCGGTCGTGGTGCCGTCGCCAGCGATGTCGTTGGTCTTCGAAGCAACTTCGCGGACCATCTGCGCGCCCATGTTTTCGAACTTGTCCTCAAGCTCGATTTCCTTGGCGACGGTGACGCCGTCCTTGGTGATGCGCGGGGCGCCGAACGACTTGTCGATGACCACGTTGCGGCCCTTGGGGCCGAGCGTGACCTTCACCGCGTCAGCGAGGATGTTGACACCGCGCAGCATGCGCTCGCGGGCATCGCGGGAGAATTTTACGTCTTTGGCAGCCATTTTTAGCTCCTGGCAGGGGCTTCAATCGAGCCCGGGAATTCAGTTGACGAAAGGGCCTGATATGAGCCGATGATGCCCATGATGTCGGATTCCTTCATGATCAGAAGGTCTTCGCCATTGAGCTTGACTTCCGTGCCCGACCACTTGCTGAACAGGATGCGGTCGCCGGCCTTGACGTCCAGCGGGACCAGCTTGCCAGCTTCGTCACGAGCGCCGAAGCCGACAGCGATGATCTCGCCTTCCTGCGGCTTTTCCTTTGCCGTGTCGGGGATGATGATCCCGCCAGCGGTCTTGGATTCGGATTCGACCCGGCGAACGACCACGCGGTCATGCAGCGGGCGGAACTTCGACTTTGCCATTTTCGGATTTTTCCCTGGTGCGCTGTTGAGGGGTTTTTGTTAGCACTCGCGATGGACGAGTGCTAACGCGATAGTGAGGTAGGCTGTAAGCGGGCACTCGTCAAGACGGACGAGGGCAGGCGAGGAGCTCTGGCCCCCTCCCCGGTGGAACCCAACGCATACGCGGCATCCGCGTTGATGGCTGCGAGCCCCACATTTCCATTGAATTCGGCGTCATGACGCCAACTTGCTCGCGCCGCTTCCAAGTCGTCAGTCGTGCTGCCGTCAGCACGAACATAGGGCTGCGCTTCACTTCCCGTCGAAGCCGCGGCAAGCAGCGTCGCCGTCAGCACGCTCCTTTGCAGATGCTTGCCAAAGGTGGACAGTGAGCGCACCTGCGCCGGGCTGTTGGTGCGAACGTAAGACGTCATTGACAACTCCTTTTTGCAAGTCGAGCCCCTTCTCCACCTTCGGCCGCCGTCGACGCGAAGAAGTCCGCATCGCGTTGAAGACGAGCTGCGAAAAAGAGAAAGATGTGTTTGATGGCTGCGGCCCCAACGGTGCCTTCAGATTTGAGATCACTTCCGCCGCGAGCGGCTGAAGCTCCTCGCAACGTCAAATCGAATCTGCTGCCAAGCCTCCAGGAAAGGAGAGCATTGCTCATCTCGCGCTTGTGCATGCAGTCAACCTTCGATCCGTGTTGCCACATCAAGAGCAAATGCCGTGCCAAAGCTCACTGGGAAGTGAACGCATGGCTCTCCCTGAAAACCTCACAAATCCAGCATGGTCAATTGTGCGGAACCCGACATGCGTCTTCTGCCACTGTCAGCTTTCGGACAGGCATGACGCGTTTCGCGCCGACCACCGGTCGATCGGTTTTGGGGCCGGTCTGTTCGCCTCATAAGAGCGCGTTACATTGCGTAGCGGTTTCCCGAGCGCCGCCACATGACACTGGACCTGCAGGTAGCACCGGCTTCTCATCCAGCCTTACTTTGGCCCCCTCGCGTATCAAATTCCCGCTGGCGAGCCCTGCTTTCATAGATCGCACCATGCCGGATGTCTGCTCTGGCGCCCGACCCGCTGGCACGATCTCGATCCGGCATAAGGGCGCAGCATCTTTGCAGGCCGTTTCATCCCGGCGTCCTGCTTGGCTGACAGACCGCACTTGGCGAGCGGTCTCCATGCTCTCTCCAAGGACCATCCCTGCGGCTGGCTTGTCGACCTATGGGCGGGTCCGGCCGCCCGAAACCCTCGCGCCATCAGCTTTTTTCCCCGCCGCCTGCGGCGGCTTCCTCGCGCCGCTTCGCTCACAAAAAAGCTGCCCGCTCGGGTCCTTCACTGTCGCTGCGGCCCTGTCGGATTCAGGCGGTCCTGACGCGCCCATTACGGTGCGCCATCGCAGGGGATGGTCCCCGGCGAAACCACAAAAGGAGACTTCGAAATGACCGCGATCGGTTACGTCAACAAGCAGGAAAACGGCGCCTACAAGGGCCAGTTCAAGACGCTCAGCGTCCGCGCCGACATCGATATCGTCCCCAACCAGGCCAAGAGCGCCGATAACCATCCCGACTTCCGGGTGCTTACGCAAGGGGTCGAAGTCGGCGCTGGCTGGATCCGCACCGGCGAGACTTCCGGCAAGGATTATGTGAGCCTGTCGATTGCAGCGCCGGAGTTCGGACCGCGCAAGCTCTACGCCAATCTCGGCCGAGCCGCCGGCCAGGACGATCACGACACCTACGCCATCATCTGGAACCCGGCCGACTGACCGGCCGAGATAAGAGCCTCGCGCCGCAGCCCCGGCGCGGGGCTCATTCCCAGGAGTTCCACCCAAACCCCGTCCGCCCTAAAGGGCGGCGAAAACTCTCCCCCGACTCTTCGCCCGTCCCCGAGACGATCTCCCTCGCCCATCCTCGCCCTCGCTTGTCCGAAGCGAAACGAGGATCATCATGGACGACGAAAACGAACGCGCGGCCCGCGCGAAAAAGGGCAGCCCGTTTCTCAGCACAGCCCAAGCCGCCTTCTATATCGGGCTCTCCCAGCGCACGCTCGAAAAGATGCGGCTCAAGGGCGGCGGCCCGAAATTCCGCAAGCACGGCCGCTATGTCCGCTATCACATCGACGAACTCGACCATTGGTCGAAAGGACACCCGCAGCACTCCATCGCCGGCGATGGCAAGGCCGGTTCCGGCCAGGGCGGCACGGGAGGCCGTTCATGAGGCGGCGCCCTTCCATCCATCTGATCGGCAGCCGCCTGAGGCGTGTTCGAGCCCGTAAGACGGTCGCCTTGGCCGCGGCCGGTCTCGGTCTTTTGGGCTTCACGGCGCTGGGAAAGCCCGCCCCTTGGCTGGTCTGGAACGCCTCGGCCAGCGCGCCGATCGGCCTTTACCGCATCGCTGCGGGAGCGCTGGCGCGTGGCGATCTCGTGCTCGTGCGCCCGCCTGAATACGCGGCGTATCTCGCCGCCGAGCGCAGCTATCTGCCTCGCAATGTGCCGCTGGCAAAACGTCTTGCAGCGCTGCCGGACGATAATGTCTGCGCCTTCAATGACGCCATCATCATCGGCGGCGACATCGTCGCGCGCCGGCTCAAAATCGACGCCGAAGGCCGACCTTTGCCATGGTGGAACGGCTGCCGAGCGCTCGGGGATAACGAGGTTTTCCTGCTCGGCAGCGACAAAAACCGCTCCTTCGACAGCCGCTATTTCGGGCCTGTTCCCACTCAAAATGTCATCGGGAGGCTCGTACCACTATGGACCGAGTGACCCTCCTCTTGTTGGGCATGATCGCCATTGCGCCATGCGCCTGTTCCGCCTCGACCGGCGCTGAGCCGGTCGCCATCTCCCAAAGTCCGCAGCTGCGAAAGTGGCAGACGTTGGTATCGGAAGCAAGCCGGCGCTTCCATATTCCCCAAGCCTGGATCTATGCCGTCATGGCTGCCGAAAGCGGCGGCAAGACAATGCGCGGCGGCCGCCCCATCACCTCCCCCGCTGGCGCCATGGGCCTCATGCAGGTGATGCCCGGCACCTATGAAGAGATGCGGGTCGAACACGGCCTTGGGCCTAACCCCCACGATCCGCGCGACAATATCCTGGCCGGCACGGCCTATCTCAGTGCCATGTATGACCGCTTCGGATTTCCTGGCCTGTTTGGCGCCTACAATGCCGGTCCCGAGCGCTACGACGAGCATTTGAAGCGTGGCAAACCGCTGCCAGAAGAGACCGTCGAGTACCTCGACCAACTCAAGGCGGCCGGAGTTTCGGCGGCCGACATCGAGGCGTTCGAAAGCCAATCTGTCGCTCCAAAGGCGCAAATCGCTCCTCTCGGACGGTCGCTGTTCTTCATTCATGACGGTGTTCACTCAGGCGTGCGAAACGGCGATCTCTTCGTGCCGCTCGGCAAGGACGGCGCGCAGCCGAAGGAGCCGGTGCGTTAGCCATGGCGGACGGGGGCGCGTCTGGCGGGGCTGGGCGCGGAAGGCAAGATAAAGGTACCGCCTCCAGGAGGCGGTTAAATCTTTGTCTGCACATCGTTTTTCCGGGAGGCTGCCGCCGGTGCCAAGAGGGTTTGACGTGTAAGTGTCTGATTTTGCTTGATATGTCTGGGAGGCTCGCATTAAGGATGACGAGTTCAGGCCGAAGCTCGGCAAAATCGGGTCGCGCGGCTCGAAGGCCGGCAAACGCTATGCCGGCCAGGTTCGTGCGGCGATCAACCGGGCTGGCGGCCGGCCGCAACGCGGTGGTCGCTTCACAGGAAGCCGGACAGGGCGCGGCGGGGCGGCCGCCGCACTGCTGAAATCGCGCGACCGGTATGCCGCCTTCCGCCAGCGCCGGGTGATCGTCAAGGCGCGGGTCGTCAAGCTCGCCGGCAAGGGCGCGGACGGGGCGCGTGCCCATCTACGCTATCTTCAGCGCGACGGGGTCACCCGCGAAGGTGAACCTGGCGAGCTCTACGGCGCCGACAGCGGCCGCGTCGACGGCAAGGCGTTCATCGATCGCGCGGACGGCGACCGCCATCAGTTCCGCTTCATCGTCGCTGCCGAAGACGGCATCGAGTACGACGACCTCAAGGCGCTGACGCGGCGGCTCATGGCGCAGATGCAGGAAGACCTCGGCACGAAGCTCGACTGGGTCGCGGTCGATCATTTCAACACCGGCCACCCGCACAGCCACATCATCGTCCGTGGCAGGGACGACCGTGGCGAGAACCTGGTCATCGCGCGCGAATATATCTCATCTGGCATCCGCGAGCGGGCGGCCGAGCTGGTCAGCCTCGATCTCGGTCCGCGAACCGACCGCGAGATTGAGCTTCGCCTGCGCCGGGAAATGGAGCAGGAACGCTTCACCAGCATCGACCGTCGGCTGCTCAGCATGCGTGATGATGACGGCCTGGTCTCGCCGGGCGGTCCCGACGCCATTCGCCAGACGCTGCACCAGGGACGGCTGCGCAAGCTCGAGCGGATGGGTCTGGCCGCGGAGGTCGGCGCTGGCTCCTGGCGCCTCGACGATGAGCTCGAAGCCACGCTGCGCCGCACCGGCGAACGCGGCGACATCATCAAGACCATGCACCGCGAACTGACCGGCAAGGGGCTTGCCCGCAGGGCCGCCGACTGGGTGATCCACGATCGATCCGGCGAGCCCGTCCAGTCTCTCGTCGGTCGCGTTGTCGCGCGTGGACTGGCCGACGAGATCAATGACCGCCATTACATGATCGTCGACGCCGTCGACGGTAAGAGCCATTGGATCAACATCGGTAGAGGCGAGGCGATGGAAACGATGCCTAATGGCTGCATCGTGCGTGTCGCGCCAAGGAACACCGAGCCGAGGCAGGTCGATCGTACCATCGCCGAAATCGCCGCCGCGCATGGCGGCCGTTACGACGTCGATATGCACCTGAAGCATGACCCATCCGCCACCGAGAGCTTTGCGCGAACGCATGTGCGGCGGCTGGAGGCGATCCGCCGCGCGACCGGCGGCGTTGAGCGAGAGCCGAACGGCACCTGGCTCATCGCGCCGGACCATCTCGATCGCGTCGCGAATTATGAGGGCCAGCGGGCCAGGGCCGAGCCTGTCGTTGCCGACAAGCTCTCCTCAATGGCGCTGGAGCGACAGGTCAGCTTCAACGGCGCCACCTGGCTCGACCGGGAGCTGGTTGCCGATAGACCCGAGCCTTTGCACGGATCCGGCTTCGGCCGCGACGTGAGAGAGGCGCAAGCTCGCCGGCGGCAGTGGCTGATCGCGCAAGGCCTCGCGCATAAAGAACAGGATGGGATCGTCTATCGAGCCAACATGCTTTCGATCCTGCGCCAGCGAGAACTGAACCGTGTTGCTGGCCAACTGTCGGAGGAACTTGGCCTGCCCTATGCCGAAGCGCGATTCGGAGGACGAGTAGAGGGTACGCTCCGCCGCTCCGTCGAGCTTGCCAGCGGAAAATATGCCGTCGTTGAAAAGTCGCGCGAGTTCACGCTGGTGCCATGGCGGCCGGTGCTTGAGCGCCATGTGGGCAAGGAGGTCTCCGGTGTCGTGAGTGGGGAGGGGATTTCATGGACCGTCGGCCGGCAAAGGAGCGGACCTGGTGTTTCGTGAGATGGTGTACAGCTTTTTAGCCAGCGGCGCGGGCAGCCATGCGAGCCCGCGTAGACCTTATGGCCGCACGCCCGCAATCGGTCGCATGGACCTGCCAGGCGGGGCGGCTTTGGAGCGTTCGGACCCGACACGCTGCGTGAGTGGCCAGACTTCGAGCGCTCGAAGATGCGGACTGTTGTCTGCTGGCCGGCGTTATTCCGGCTGGCCTATGACCGCGGCGCAACAGTTCACCGCTGAAGTTGCCACGGGCGAACATCGACAAGAGAAAAAACACCATTGCGCGTTACAAATCGCCGTTGAAAGCGTTTAGGTTGCATGCGCTTCGCCAAGTAAACGGATACCCCAGAAGAGAGCCATGACCACGGCCCGCCATATCGTGACGCTGCTTAAAAGCCACATTGCCGGCGACGAGGATCGTTTCCTCTCTATCGCGATGCAGCTTGCTGCGCATGAGGCACGTCAAGGCCATGGCAAGCTTGCTCAGGAGCTCAAGGATCTGGTCGACGCAGCCAAGAGCAGGGACGCCCGGATTGCCAAGAGCAGTCGGCCGGTTCCCCTTTTTCAGCCAAAGGGCGAACTCGCAGGCCTCCTGCATGTGCGCTATCCGGACCTGCGACTGACGGACATGATTTTGCCGGACAGTCTGCGCTCGCGCCTGCACCGCGTGCTGGGAGAGCAGCGCCAACAAGCAAGCTTGCGCGAGCACGGGCTTGTTCCCCGTCGCAAACTGCTTCTGGTCGGCCCGCCAGGATCAGGCAAGACGATGACCGCATCGGCATTGGCCGGGGAGCTTCATCTGCCCCTTTTCATGATCGTCCTCGATGGTTTGATCACCAAGTTCATGGGAGAGACTGCCGGAAAGCTGCGGCTTGTTTTTGATGCAATGCAGGCGACGCGGGGCGTCTACTTCTTTGACGAATTCGATGCCATCGGCGCGCGTCGAGGCGAACGCCAGGATGTTGGCGAGATTCGGCGCGTGCTGAATTCGTTTCTGCAGTTTCTCGAGCAAGACGACAGCCACAGCCTGATTATTGCGGCAACAAATCATCCCGAGCTGCTCGACAGAGCTTTGTTCCGCCGTTTCGACGATGTCATCGAATACGCCGTGCCCGATCGGCCGATTATCGAGGCGCTGCTTCGGGCTCGACTCGACCGCTTCGACACCAGAGGGCTTGCCTGGAACGAGGCGATCTCTCAGGCAGAGAGACTGTCGCAGGCCGAGATCACCCGCGCGGCCGACGACGCTGCAAAAACCATCATATTGCGGGGGGGGAAGCGGATCACCTCGGAAGCGCTCATCGACGCTCTGAAGGAACGCCGGCAGGCTTCGCTGTCTGAGTAGCGACAGCACAGATCATAATGGCAGACGATTTTCCGCGCGACCGCGCCCATATCCACCTTCGCAACAACGGCATTCGGGAAGCCTATCGGCGGCCCAACCAACTTATACATGCACCGCCGCTGCCGGCGCGTGATCGGGCGTCGCATGCTGCGGCCTTGACGCAATCCATCGAACAAGCGGTCGAAAGTGCACGCCAGCAGATTGCGGCGCGTGACCCCCAGCTGTCGGTCGGCACGCCTGGCTTTTACCTCGAGATCGATCTGCCCATGTCCGGACGGGCGGCCCTCGACCAGTTGGCCGATCGTCGCCAGCACATGGAGCTGGTCGCCGTCCATGAGCCAACTCAACCCGGTGCTCCCATCACAGCGTCGGTGTTCCTGCCGCAAAGCGCGCAAGCCTATTATTTGCGGAAAGTCGAGGCGTATCGAGACGTTGACACTGACCGCGGCAGACCGCGCAACGAGCCGCTCGTCTCCCGCATGGAGACAGTCAGGCTGGCGACTGCACGATCGTTGTTTACCGACCACGACGACCTCTTCCCCCAGGCCGCTGACGAGCAGGTGTGGTGGGAAGTCTGGCTGCGCGACGGTCGCCGCGAGAACTTCGAGCACATTGCCGAAGCCCTGAACATCACTTTGCGCACGCATGCGGTCAGGTTTCCGGAGCGGGTGGTCATGCTGGCACTCGCCAGCACGGCAATGCTCGACCGCATGATTGCGCACAGCGATGTCGTCGCCGAGCTGCGGCGCGCGAAGGATACGCCGTCCTTCTTCATGGGCCTTGGCGGCGCGGAGCAAAGGGACTGGAGCGACGAGCTTCTCGGGCGCGTCAGACCGCCTCAATCCGATATTGCGGTCTGCATTCTCGACAGCGGCGTACGTCGCACCCACCCGTTGATCGAACCCGCACTTGCCGTTGAAGACTGGCACACCGTCAAACCGGCATGGGGCAGCGACGACACACCTGCGTGGAGCGGCCACGGGACGCGAATGGCAGGTGTCGGCCTGTACGGTGATCTGGTCCCGCTCCTGGTCGGAGGCGATCCAGTTCCATTGCCCTTTCGGCTGGAGAGTGTCCGTATCCTTCCGCCAGAAGACGAGGCAAACGATCCAGAACTCTATGGCTCGATCACCGCGGAAGCGATCGCCCGCGCCGAGGTGCAGGCGCCGGAGCGCCGCCGCGCGATCGCAATGGCTGTGACAAGCGCCAGTCCGGCGCGTGGAAGGCCCACATCGTGGTCTGCCGCTATCGACCAACTCTGTTTCGAAGAGGAGCAGCGACGCTTGATCGTTCTCTCTGCCGGCAACATCGGCGATGACCTCATGCCGGCCGAGCATTTGACGCGCAACGATCTGGAAGCAGTCGATGATCCTTCTCAGGCCTGGAATGCGCTGACGGTCGGCGCTTTCACAGAAAAGGTCGATATCATTGACACCGACTTTGCGGGCTACGCTCCGATCGCGCCGGTCGGCGAGCTCTCGCCGCGCAGTCGCACTTCGGTCGTTTGGGACAGGCAGTGGCCGGTGAAGCCCGAGGTCGTCTTCGAAGGCGGCAATCTCGCCCATGACGGTGTGTTGCCTGGCGAGCCGATCGACGATCTGCAGATATTGACCACTTTCTATCGACCCGAACTGCGCCACTTCACCACCCTCGGAGATACGAGCGCGGCAACGGCCCATGCCGCACGGATGGCGGGACTAATTCTATCAGCGCGCCCCGAGCTGTGGCCTGAAACGGTTCGCGCCCTGATCGTCCACTCGGCCGAATGGACTCCGGCGATGCGCGCACGCATCGATGCGTGCAACGGAGCGAAGGGCGAGATCCAGGCGCTCGTGCGGCGCTATGGTTACGGCGTGCCAGATCTTGGGCGCGCGCTTCTGTCAACGGTGAACGACCTCACGCTTATCGTTGAAGATGAGCTTCAGCCTTTCCAGCGCGAGGGCGGCGCGGCTGCCAAAACGCGTGACATGAAGCTGCATCGCCTGCCTTGGCCGAAGGAGCAGCTCGCGGCGCTCGGCGCTGCCCAGGTCGAGCTCCGCGTCACGCTGTCCTATTTCATCGAACCCAACCCCGGTGAACGCGGATGGACCCGCCGGCATCGTTACGCGTCCCATGGTCTTCGGTTCAGAGTAAAGTCAGCGACCGAGACAGTCGACGAATTCCGAGCCCGCATCAATCAGGCCGCTCGGGACGAGGAGGAAGGGGCGCCTGCTGGAGGCGGAGAAGAGTGGCTGCTCGGCACCTTCCGCGATCGCGGCTCGTTGCACGCCGATTTCTGGTCGGGCAGCGCCGCCGATCTCGCCGAGCGTGATGCGATCGGCGTGTTCCCGGTCGGGGGCTGGTGGAAGGAGAAGCCTTACCTGGAACGCGTCGACGCTCTGGCTCGGTACGCCCTGATTGTGACGATGCGGGCGCCTGGGGTCGATGTTGACATCTTCACACCCGTCGAAGCAGCCCTGACTGTCGAGACGTCGGTCGAGACCTGATGCAGCACTGTCCAAATCGGCCAACAACGGAGGTTTGACCAGCCTCTGGTGCCATGGCGGCTGGTGCTGGATCATCACGTCGGCAACAGGGATCATGCGCGGAGGACGATAGGCCGGCAAAGGAGCGGGCCAAGCGTGTGATAATGGCGCCCATGGTCACGCCCACAAGCCGCGCCCCCTGCGTCTACGGAGAGGTGCGCGTCTGTTTAGGCGGCCGAGACATCGCTTACCTGATCAACGCGCTCGCCGTATTTGCGCCTGTAAGCGGCAATGAAATCGTCGTCGCTACAGATGCAGCGGCCGCTGGAGTCCTTGGCCTTCGGATCGTGCAAGTGAGAGCCAAGGGGGCGCAGAAGATTCACCCGAGTGCTCGTCGTCGGGCTCATGGGAAACCCCGCACTATGTTTGACCAAATCCGCGGCAAGCATAATCCCGGCAAGCACCGACTGAAAGGCCATCGGAACCACAGTTCGAACGCGGCGACTTCCTTCGCTAAGCTGGAACACCAGACCGCCGCAGATAGCCTGCTGATAAAAGGAGCGCAGGGGCTGGCCGACAAACGGGGCTAGCGGTTCAAACGGCACAGCCATCGCTGTAGCCACGCGAACTACAAAGTCGTTGGGAACTCCGGCATTGGTCTGCAGGAGCGTTTTCACCTGCTCGTGTGCTTCCGGTATTCCGAGTTCCTCGGCAATCAGCTGGTGCTCGTCCTTGGATTTTCCGGATGGCAGGTACATGCAACAAAGGCAAGCCTGGCCGTCATCGAAACCATGCCGGGAGATACCGAGATCGTGCTCCTGCGTCCAAGCGTTTGCGATCCATCGCGGCAGTGCACCTTGGACAGCCAGACGGTCGGCGGCGGTGTCAAGCGCCACACCCACTTGGTCGAAGACCCAATTGCCCCGGCGCGCAACATATTCTGCCCACGTCAGAGGGTGCGCCTCGACCTCAAGGGCAGTCGATCTAAGGGCGGTGGCTGCAAGAACCGCTTTGGACATACCAATCTCCGCCTGGCCAGCCAATGCGTAGCGCTGCAGGTTTGAGAGTTCGATCGCTTCGTGATCGATTACATGCAGACGACCTTTGAGATCGGGTTGTCTCGCTAGCGCCCAAAGCGAGCCATGGCCTATCGCACCGAGCCCAACGAGGTGGGTTTCGCCAAGGTCGACTGGGAAGTCGATCGGGCCAGGCTCTCCGGCTTTGGTCTTGTCGTAGCTGCATAGCGAGAGGTCGATGGTTTCGTCCAACTCGGCGCCGGTCAACTGGGCAGCGAAGATAGTTCGAAAGACGTTGGCGGCGCCGAAGCAACTGGCGGCGCCAGCTCCATAAGGCAGCAGACTTGGGCCAGAGCCCACCGGGTCCGTACGCGACAGCTTTGCCGCCCAACCGTCCGATCCCACGAAAAAGATCGGGCACCGGAGTGATGGGCGCGTTACCCCTGCAACGACGCAGACGGTGGCAGACTTGCCGGAACGCCGGATGCCGACTTTTGGATTGATCGACTTTGCCAAGCGCTCCAGCGCTTGGGCTTGAGAGCTCGCCGCGCTGTCCAGCGGGAGTATCGCCAGAACCGGGTAGAGCCTAGCGAGCAATCTCACCGCAAGATCTAGTGTCGCCTGGCCTTCGGCGCAGGAAGCGGCCTGATGGTCGAAGGCGACTGCCACGACCTGCTTTTCAAGAGCTGCTTTGAAGTCTCCCAGATGAAAATCGGCCAGGACCTGAGATGCCGCCGTGGCGGCGCGATCGATGAAGTTAGCGAATGCCATTGTTCAACTCGATATCATGATCATTCGCGACAGTGCCGCGGGAGGGAGCGCATTCCATTTGGCCTTTTCGTCAAGCCGATAGGCGGCGACCCGAGCAAAATCGAAAGGCTCGCGGGCGAAATTCGGCACTACCAGCGACAGACACCCAACCGTGGTAGCAACCGCATAAGCGTCGTCCGTCGTCGAATGGTAGGCGCGGCCCGGATGGCTGTGAATCTGGGCCAAGAGTTTCAGGCCGCTTTTGTAGAGCCAGACATTGAGCCGGTGCAGTTCTTCGGCCGCAACGATCACGCAAACGCCATCGTTTGTCCGAATGTGACGCTGCGCCGGGATAACCGTCTCTGTTACGGCAAAGTGCCGCTCTTGCTGAACGCCGACCCAGAGCGCCATCCCCTCATTGCCCTCGCGACCAACTGAGCGCAGATGCCCATGCGTGGTCGAGATGCAGCCGCGCGGGAGAGTCACGATCGTTACATCTCTCAAACCAGTCATTCTTGTATCGCCTGAGGGGATACCACCATTCCTACGATTGTCGGTTGGAGTTGAATCTGCAACTGCTCTATAGGAACGATTCCGTACTTGATGATCTTGTCCAGGATGAAGGCCAAACAGCCTTCGCCAGAACCCCGATGAAGCAGCCATGGATCACCTGAATGGGCTGGATTGTCGTGGTATTCCCGGACGCCCGCCATGCACAGGAATGGTTCGTCCTCGGGACTGTTGGCCTGGATGAAGTCCGTCAGCGGCACGGCGTTCTGCTGGATGAGAGCTCCTATCATCTCCGGCGGCGTTCCGGGCAGCGGCGGACGTCTAAGCATTTTCAGGTATAGATCTTTCCGGGCAATCGGATGACGCGTAAACGGATCGACGAAGACCACGGACGGTGGTCTTAAGTCGTAGTCGGTGAAGTCGACCTCGCTCGCTGCGCTGACCACCCGTGGCTTTAACTTGGGGCTGGCGAAAATGAAGAAAGCGCGCGGAAAGGTCGCC
>NZ_RZQA01000089.1:0-11819 GCF_004022915.1 Mesorhizobium sp. M7A.F.Ca.US.006.04.2.1 | reverse complement strand
CCTCCGGATGGAGCGTTTGATGTCGCAGTGCTAGCGGCGATACCGCACCGGGATTTGCACGACATTCTCCGATCCAGGCAGATCAAAGGCCATGGCCAGCTGACGTACGGAGGCCATCTCCACGATCAGTTCTTCAATCGAAAGGTCTGGCAGGCCGGTCTTCACCCTCTGCCTCACCCTGGCCGCAAGTTCATGAACCCGCACCGGGACGAAAAGCGGGCTGTCGTCCAGCAGCTTGCTGATTTCGATGACCACATCGGCGTCGATGTCTTTCGGCAATTCCCGCATGAGCGTCACCTCCAATCGAAGCAACAGCCCGCCATGTCGATGCGACGGGCGATCCGGCTTTGAGCGCCGGGCAGTGGGATCGGAGAGGGACGTGCTCGGCGCTGGCCGATAGCCTGATTCATAAAACTGCGAGCATAGGTGTGTCACGAAAAAATATCGGTACGAAATTTACCAAGCCGGTCATTCCATGCAATCCACAAGGGCCTTCCCGAAATCCGGCAGCGGCTGTTGCCGACAGAGGAGGAACAAAAAATATGGCCCGGAATTGAGACTGACGAATTGGAGGATCTAGCCATGGACAGCAGGGAAGAAAAGATCAAACGACGGGCCCATGAAATCTGGGAACAAGAGGGCCGGCCGGTAGGCCGCGAGCAGGAGCACTGGGATCGGGCCGTGCAGGAGATCGAAGCTGAGGGTTCGGAGACTGAACGTGGCCCGGTTCTGCCTGACCCGACAGTTGCGGCCGATTCCAATAGCTCGAAGCGTTGATCGGCAATCCCATGGCGTCTTGAGGACCCCGGTCGGGCAACCAAATTGGCGGAACCTCGTTTGCCGGGCATCAACCAGAGGAGGTTTCGATGAAGAGGTTCTTTTCATTCCTGGTCTTGGCCGCTGCCCTTGCGCTCGGCGCCTGCGACAACAACACCGAGCCGATGAAAGCCACCAGCAACAAGAACCCACAGGTTGATCAGGCCGCCAGACCAGGCCCCACGACTGGCGGCGACCAGCCAGCTACGGTGCCTCAGAGCAAATGAACTCCGTCTCACATTGCGACACACCTCTGCTGCGCGTCGCCTATCTCGATGGTGGACCGCAGGACGGCGCCCCGGTTGTCCTGCTGCATGGCTGGCCCGACGACGCGACGACATACGCTCGTATTTCGCCGGTCCTTCATGAAGCTGGCTTCCGGACGTTTTCCCCTTGGTTGCGAGGCTTTGGGCCGACATCGTTCCTGTCGAAAGAAACCATGCGCTCGGGCGAGATTGCCGCGATGGCGCAGGATGTGCTGGATTTTGCAGATGCGCTTGGCATCAGCCGCTTTGCAGTTGTCGGACATGATTGGGGCGCTCGGATATCCTATCTGCTCGCGTCGGTTTTTCCGGACCGCATCAAGTGCTGCGCTGCGCTGTCCCTCGGCTGGCAACCAGGCAAACCAGCAACGCCGACGCCCGAACAGGCGAAAGCATTTTGGTATCAATGGTTCATGGCGACCGCACGGGGCGCCGAGTTCGTACGAAAGAACGGCAAGGAATTCGCCAGGTATCAGTGGGACAGCTGGGGTCCATCAGGCTGGTTCGACGACGCCATTTTCGATGGCGTTGCGAGCTCGTTCGAAAATCCTGACTGGGCGGATGTGACGTTGCATTCCTATCGGGTCCGGTGGGAAGAGGCCGAGCCCGATCCGCGTTATGCCGAACTCGCCCGCCGGCAAGCAACGGTCAAGATCATCACCGTGCCGATCCTGACGCTTCACGGTGGTGACGACCGCGTTGTGTTTGCCCAGTCTTCAGAGGGGCTCGAAGAGCATTTCACCGCGTTCTACAGGCGGGTGGTGCTGGATGGCATCGGACACTTCCCGACGCGTGAGGCTTCTGATCAGGTTTCGCGAATGTTGGCTGCGTTTCTCGATAGCCATGGCAAGCGCTGAAGGAGGGGCGCCATCGACCCCATAGTAAAGACCGGAACCTGACGCATCGCCGCGCATTTCGTCTCCATGCATGACGAACCGAAATGCGGTCTCGCAATCAATCGGCAGCCAGGGAGAATTTGGATGCAAGCTTCAGGCGCAATCTCAAGACACCATGCTGGCCAGTTGGCCATAGAACCGTTTGCGGGCACGGTGACGGTACGATTTTCCGACGCCATAGTCGCTGCCACGGAACGGGCGAAAGTGCTTCAGGAAGAAGGGCATGAGCCCGTGTTCTATATCCCTTTCGAAGACATCTATTTTGACCTTTTCGAAAAAACGAACACCACCAGCCGCTCCCCTTTGAAAGGTACCGCGAGCTACTGGCGCGTCCATGCCGTGGGCAGCTCGGCTGACGATTTCATGTGGGCATACGAGACGCCTGAAACCGCGGCGCGGGCCATTGCACGTCATGGTGCATTCGATCCGGAAAAGGCGCGCATCGATGTCGAGCCCGCGGAGGACAGAAGGCATACGCCCCACGTCACGGAGTAGATTGCCCGTTCTCATCGGCGCGAGCTGAAATTCAAGGCAGCTGCTAACCGCGTGGAAACTCTTCATCAAGGATGCGTAGTGCCTCCTCGTATCTGACGGTTGATGCCCCGGCCTGTCGTGCCTGCCAGATATTGTCCGCCAGATCCGCGCGCTTCACCGGCAGCGCCAATGGATTCGATGCCGCTCGTCGCACGAACGCGAAGTAATCCTCGCCGTCCCTGCGCGACATGGCGTCGACGGCCGACGCGATCGTCGGGCCAAAACCGGCCTCTTCCAACCTGGTCCGGTCCCAGCCTTCGCCCTTTTCCAGGACGTCATGGAGATAGGCGACGACCTTCTGATCCTTGGTTTCGACCGCGTCAACGACACGCCGACAGTGCTCGATATAAGGTCGCCCGGTCTTGTCGCGCTGTGCCGCGTGGACCTCTTCGGCAATCTTGGCCGCCCGGTAAAACATGCTCATCAGGCTTCCCCTTCAGACATGGTTTCACCATCGCTCCTCGGTGTCGTGGTGCGGCAGGTCCATTCCGCAGCAAACCCAGCCAAGTCGCTGCCTCGATCCATAATTGTAGCGCGGCTCCAGGCGAGCTGGATCGTCGAACGTTCCGACATGAAGCGCGATCTCTCCCGGCGATGCGTCATAGGCGAGGCTGAGCGGCGATCCGCAGGCGGAGCAAAACCCCCTGCAGGCAATCGGCGAAGACCTGCGATAGGTCGGCGTCGCATCGGTCCAGGTCACGCTTTGGGAAGGTACCCAGGCCAGAACCGCGAACGCACTGCCGGTCGCTCGCCGGCACATATCACAATGGCAGTAATGCACTCTCGGTTCGCTTCCAACGCGGAAGCGGATCGTGCCGCAGAGACATCCTCCGCTCAGTTCCATTTTGGCGCCCCGGTTGACTTGCGGCTCCAACGCCTCTCGCGCGGTCTCATGCGAGCACCTCCATTCATCACAGCGGAAACGCCGGTCATTTGCGTCGGTTCCTGTTGGCTATCTCAGGAACCAGTGCTTGCGCGCGGCGTTGCGTGTCTTTGCTGGCAAAATGAGGAGTCAGGGAATGCTTGGCCGGTCGGAGACGCACTGATGTCGATGCCGGGGCTGGCATACGGTCCCCTGGGCGATCGATGCATGCATGTCTGCGTGGATATGCAGCGGCTGTTTGCCGAGCCGTCTCAATGGGCAACACCCTGGATCACCCGGGTTCTCCCGCAGATCGAGACGCTGGTCGAAAGACGCGCGCCGCAGACGGTCTTTACACGCTTCCTGCCAGCCAAGAAGCCGGGGCAGGGCGTCGGCACCTGGAAGCGCTATTATGAGCGCTGGGCTTCACAGACGATCGAGACGATCGGGCCTGAAATGACCGAGCTGTTGCCGTCTTTAGCCGGCTACTGCCCGCCAGCGGCGATAATCGACAAGCACATCTACTCGCCCTGGTTCGAAGGGCGCCTCAGAGCCTTCCTGGTGGAGCGCGGCATCGATACGCTCGTCATCACCGGTGGCGAAACGGATGTTTGCGTTCTGGCCACGGTGCTCGGAGCCATCGATTTCGGCTATCGCGTGGTTCTCGTCACGGACGCGCTATGCAGTTCTTCCGATGCAACCCACGACGCACTGCTGACCGTTTACCACCAACGTTTCGCGCAGCAGGTCGAGACGGTTGAGATGGAAACGGTTCTCTCGAACTGGACTTGACGTTCGCCAACTCGGCTCGGCGGAAAGTGTCCATGCTTCCTTGCGCGGTTTGGCTGCCTATCTGTTAAGAGAATAACGGACACCAGAACGGATAGCAGACGTGACGCAACGATCGGGAAGTGCTGATCTTCCACTCCATGGCGGGCGCGTGCCAAAATGGCTCGGTGACCGCATGACGCGTCTTGGCGCCGTGATGTGCGAAGCGATCATTCATCACTATGGTCGAGACGAACTGCTGCGACGGCTGGCGCATCCGTTCTGGTTTCAGTCCTTTGGTGCTGTCATGGGCATGGATTGGCACTCGTCGGGGATCACGACCAGCGTCGTGGGCGCTTTGAAGCGTGGCCTCACGCCGCTTTCCGGCGAGCTCGGCATTCATGTCTGCGGTGGTCGCGGCGCGCATTCGCGAAAAACCCCGCATGAACTCGAAGCCATCGGCCAACGCGTCGGCTTTGACGGAGCGGGCCTGGCCACCGTCAGCCGTCTTGTCGCCAAGGTCGACAGCGCCGCAGTCCAGGACGGTTTCGATCTTTACCTGCATGGTTTCATCGTCACCGATGACGGTCGCTGGGTCGTGGTGCAGCAAGGCATGAACGGTGACAGCAAGGTGGCGCGCCGCTACCATTGGCTCTCCGAGGGGCTCAAGAGTTTTGTCGACCAGCCGCATGCCGCCATCGAGGGCATCAATCAAGGCGAGATCGTCAACCTGACCGACAGGCGCGCTGACGCGTCGCGCCAAGGGCAACTGAACCTTTTGCAGGAGCTCGGACCCGATCGCATCCTGGGCGAGCTTGCGGCATTGGAGCGTTGCGCGGAGCCGAGGCGCCGGCAGGAACCGGAGCAGCCGCTGCTGCCGCATTTGGTCATGCCGGCCCATCATGACGTTCGCGAAAGCGATGTCGTCATGCATCGTCTTCACGGCAATATCGCCGCCGCCGCGGACCGCGGTCCCACCGATTTCGCCGAGCTCCTTCTGGTCCCCGGCGTCGGCGCGCGCACGGTGCGCGCGCTGGCCCTCGTTGCCGAGGTGGTGCATGGCGCGCCTTGCCGCTTTTCCGATCCCGGCCGCTTCTCGCTGGCGCATGGCGGCAAGGACAGGCATCCATTTCCAGTGCCGCTGAAGGTCTATGATGAGACGATCGGGGTTCTGAAGTCGGCCGTGCAAAAGGCAAAGCTCGGTCGCGATGAGGAAATCGGTGCCTTGAGGCGGCTCGACGATCAGTCGCGGCAAGTCGAACGATACGCAACCGGCCCCAGCCTGAAGGAAATTGTCGCGGGAGAATTCGACCAGTCGCATCTGCTTGGCGGGCGCAGCGTGTTCGGGTGGGAAGCGGCCCCGGACACAGCACCTGCTGAGCGGAGCAAGAAGGCCTGAGAACGAGCTAGAGCGGCTGGAGATCAATCGTCCAGATCGATGAGCGCGACACCGAGATCCGGGCGCTTGCTGCGGCGCAGATGGCCGGGCGCTTCCACCAGGGTGATTTCGAGCGTTGGCCGAACGATGCCATCAAGCAGATGTCCACCCCGGGTGGTGCCATCGCTCAATCCCAGCACCGCATGGACGTGCAGGCTGGGCTTATCGTCATCACCCAGTGCGACATCGCCGATCGCGCTCAGAACCTCGCACTGTTCGTCGATAGGGATTTTGCGGTAGGTCTTCGCGTCCGGATCAAACCAGCCCACGGTGGCTTTTTCGAAAGCCCCTATGGCGGTCAGGGACGCGCTGCCGATCTTCTGGTCGACCGCGAAGGCGGTCAGTGCCGCGAACGCTTCTTCGCGCGGGTCGAGCACCAGGACAAATGTCCTTTGTCCGCCGATCTCATTGACGAGCTGCGATTTCATCCCTGTCCTTCCATCGTTCGGCCCCATTGAGCGCCGCCGTCAGATCAATGGGCGCGGTGTTCCGCATTGCGCTTGCGGGTCGCTGCAGCTTTCTTTGCCGATTCCGATCGGCTTGCGGCAGACCGTGATGCCGATGCCTTGCCGCCGCTTTTGCCGCCTTTGTGCGCCGCCGGATGGCCCGTGTGTTTGCCGCGGCCCGAACCGCCTTCCTTCTTGCCACCGCCATCGTCCTTGTTGACGGTTGCCCATGCGCGCCGCTCTGCCTCCTTGTCGGAAACCCCGCGCTTCTCATAACCTTCGGCAATGTGGTCGGCTTTACGCTCCTGCTTGTCAGTGTACTTCGATTTGTCGCCTCGTGGCATGGCCAGCTCCTCCTGTTGAACAAGGGCTGAACGTCGACTCGACGCGCTGGTTCCAACGGAAGTTCGCGAAGCCGAAGCCGCATGGCGGGGCAGCGCCATACACCGCCGCGGCGCGAGCTAACGCTTTTCGGGCCGGGGAGAGCGCAGCAGCAAGGCGAGGGGAACGAGCAGTGCGGTCGCTACCGCGCAATACCGAAAGACATCGATATAGGCGAGCAATGAGGCCTGCCGCGCTATCAACTGTCCTATCCAGCCGACCGCCTGCTGTTTTGCGTCGATCATCGGCGACCCTTGAGCCACGAAGTGCTCGGTCGCCTGACGCAGAACCTGCTGGTAGGTCGGTGACGACTGTGCCGTGTGGCCGACGAGGTTTGCCTGATGGATTTGCGCGTTCTGGGCTATCACTGTGTTGGACAGCGACACGCCGATGCTTCCGCCGATGTTGCGGGCAACGTTGATGAGTGCCGACGCCTGGTTCGTCTGCTGCGGAGCAAGACCGACGTAAGCCGCCGTCGAGATGGGGATGAACAGGAACGGCAAACCGATCATCAGGAAGATGCGCGCGAAAGCAAAGAAGCCGAAACTGACGTCCGGGGTGAGCGATGTCATATGCCAGAGCGCGACAGCGACGACGGACATGCCTGCCATGATCAGGTATTTGGGCTGGACGATGGCGCCGGCAAATCCGGAAATCGGCATAAGCATCAACATTGCGATGCCACCTGGCATCATCGACAGGCCCGACAGGGTGGCCGTATAGTTGAAGGCGGTCTGCTGCAGTTGCGGCATCAACTGGGTGGTGCTGAACAGCACGGCGCCCACTGCCATCATCACCAGGAACGATGTGCCGAACTGGCGGCTGAACAGCAGGCGGACGTCGACGATCGGATCGCGGTGACTGAATTCCCACGGGATCAGCAGCAGAAATGAGACCGCCGAAATCGCCGCGAAGGTCACGATGAAACCTGATGCGAACCAGTCGTTGCGCTGGCCCTCATCGAGAAAGATCTCCAGGCAGCCGAGTGCCGTGGCGACCAGGATGAAACCGACCCAGTCTATTCTGAGGCCGCCCTTCAACCGTTCCTGCCGTTCGCGCTCGAGCACATCAGGCTCGACCACCAGCCACTGCACCAAGGCAAGCGACATGATGCCGAACGGGACATTGATGAAGAATATCCAGTGCCAGGAGAAATGGTCGGTCAGCCAACCGCCGATGGTCGGCCCGACTGTCGGTGCGACGATGACGGCAATGCCGTAAAGAGCAAATGCCTGGGAGCGTTTTTCGGGTGGAAAGGTGTCGGCGAGAATGGATTGTTCGCTGGGTGCCATGCCGCCGCCCCCGAGGCCTTGCAGGATCCTGAAGACGATGAGCATTTCCAGATTGGGCGCCAGGCCGCACAGCAGCGACGCTATGGTGAAGATCGCCACGCAAAGCATGTAGTAACGCTTGCGGCCGATGACGCTGGCCAACCAGCCGCTAACCGGGATGATCACGGAATTCGCGACCAGATAGGTGGTGATCACCCAGGTGCTTTCGTCCATCCCGGCCGCGAGGCTGCCGGCGATGTTGCGCAGCGCCACGTTGGCGATCGAGGTGTCGAGCACCAGCATGAAGGTGGCGATCGAGACGACGACTGCGATCAGCCACGGATTGCGCCCGCCGGCGGCGGACCGGGTTTCGCTCCGTTCACCAGCCATTTCGACGGCGCTCATCTCACCTTGACTGTCGGCACCACCGACAGGCCTGGACCCAGCAGCACGCCCGGCGGTCGGTCGAAGACGATCTTCACGGGCACGCGCTGCACCACCTTGACGAAGTTGCCGGTGGCATTCTCGGCCGGCAGCAGGCTGAAGGCGGTGCCACTGCCCGCCTGGATGCTGTCGACGCGGCCGTGGAAGTTCTTTTCGGGATAGGCGTCGATATCGATGTCGACGGGCTGTCCCGGCCGCATCAGATCAAGCTGGGTCTCCTTGAAATTAGCCTTCACCCAGACCTCGTCGGGAACGAACATCATCAGCACCTGACCAGGCTGGGCGTAGGTGCCCTTGGCGGCCGTGATACTGGTGGCGCGACCGGCGACAGGCGCGGTTATGATGGTGCGCGACAGCATGGTGCGGGCCTGCTCCTGGCTGGCCTTGGCTTGATTGAGCTTTGCTTGCGCGCTCTTGGTCTGTGCTTGCAGAACAGTGACCTGGCTTTTCGCGGCTGCCACGTTTGCTCCGGCGCTGTCGAGGGCGGCCTGGTCCTGGCGCAGGGTAGAAGCGGCCTGTTCCGCCTGCTGTTGGGTGGAGGTTCCCTTGGCCAGCAGCTCACGGTTGCGCTTGTCCTCCGCTTTGGCAAACTCGAGCGCGGCCTGGGCCTGCGCCACCTGCTTCTGTGCCGCATCGATCTTGGCGTTTTGTGCTTCGATCTGTGCACCGACATCGACGATCTCGGCCTGCGCCGAGGCCACACCGGCGTCGGCTTCCGCCAGGCTTGCCTGATAGTCGCTGTCGTCGATGCGCAAGAGCACGTCGCCGGCTTTCACAGACTGGTTGTCGGTGACCGCGACATCGGTGATACGACCCGATATCTCGGCACCGATCGTCACCGTGCGGGCGTCGATGAAAGCATCGTCGGTCGATTCATACTGACGCGCGTCCAGCCACCACAAGACCAGCCCTACGGCAATCAACAGCACTGCGAGCAGGATGGCGATCGATATGTAAGGGTGCCGCCGAGGGAAGCTCAGCAGGCTGGGCTTTGGTTCTCTGGCCTGCTTGTCCTGCTTGTGCTCCTGACCGTCGGCCTGACCGGCGTCTTTCCGGTGTTTTGGCGACGCGTCTGAGGTGGCCCTGCGTGGCGCGGCGTGCGTGTCGCCGGTTTCAGGTTCTTCGGTTTGGGTTTTCGCGTCCACGGGAGAACTTCCAGGAGTTTTGACCGTGGCCAGTCAACGACAACTGGTCGTAAAAGGTTCCTGGCGACCGGGCACGGTTTCGCGCCTGGCGGAATTGGTTCAGCCGATTGCCAACCTGACCACGATGGCCAGGATCACGATACCGACCAAGCCTGCTATGAAGATAACCCGACGCGTGCGCGTTCGCAGGATGATCTCGCCCTGTCTCGCCTGCTCCGCAGAGAACACAGGTCCATTGTCATCGTCCTTGTCATGCCGACCATCGCTCATGATCGCCTCCTTCCGGCCCTTGGCACAAACCGGCTCTTGGCACACAACCATCGCCCGACAGGTGAGGTTCCGGTTACATCGAACCTGCCACAGAAAAAGGAATCACAGGCTCGTGAGGAGGGAACTTTGTCCTCCGCGACTGGTTTGGGCCGCTTGAGACCCAGCCAGCCCGGAGCCAGCCATGTCCGATGCCAAGATGTCCAGTGGCCTGAGCAGACGCATGTTCATGACGGCCTCTGTTTCGGCGGCGGCGGCGATGCCGCTTGTGAATTCCCCGACGAGAGCTGCCCAGCCAGCGTCCGAAAAGCCAGCCGAACCGCGCGACTTGTCGGCGGTTTCAATGCGTATCAACAAACAGACCTACAATCTCGCGCTCGACAATCGAACCAGCCTGCTTGACGCTCTGCGCGACCACGTCGGCCTGACCGGCACCAAGAAAGGTTGCGATCACGGTCAGTGCGGCGCCTGCACGGTTCTGATCGATGGAAAGCGGGTACTGTCCTGCTTGAGCTTTGCCGTCATGAACCAGGGGCGGGAGATCACAACGGTGGAAGGCCTGGCCTCGACGGACGGGGAACTGCATCCGGTCCAGCAGGCCTTCGTCGACCACGATGCCTTTCAATGCGGCTATTGCACACCGGGTCAGATCATGTCCGCCATCGGTTGCATCAACGAAGGCCATGCGGGGTCGGAAGATGACATTCGCGAATATATGAGCGGCAATCTGTGTCGCTGTGCGGCCTATCCCAACATCGTTGCGGCGATCGTCCAGGCGCGCGACGAGATCAGGAGGGCCTAGGATGCGCCCCTTCGTTTATGAAAGACCAACCAGCGTCTCCGCTGCAATCGCCATGGCATCCCGTGTCGATGCCGTGCGCGTTCCGCCAACCGGCGCCGACACGCAATTCATCGCCGGCGGCACCAATCTGGCCGACTACATGAAGCTCGGTGTCGCGCGGCCGGACCGACTGCTTGACCTCAACACTCTTGCCGAGCCAGCCTTGCGGCAGATCAGGATAAACGATGACACGATCCGGTTTGGTGCACTGGTCCGCATGGGTGAAGCAGCCGACAACGATGACGTCCGGCGGCGTTGCCCGGCCCTTGCCGACAGCCTGAAATTCGCCGCCAGCGGTCAGCTTCGCAACATGGCGAGCCTGGGCGGCAATGTGCTGCAACGTACGCGCTGCGAGTATTTTCGAGAGATTTCCTGGCCGTGCAACAAGCGCGAACCCGGCTCCGGTTGCGCTGCGATGGAAGGGTCCAATCGCCAACACGCCGTGCTGGGTACGAGCGATGCCTGCATCGCCACGTATCACGGCGATTTCGCGCAGGCGCTGGTTGCGCTCGATGCCACCGTCGAGATCGAAGGTCCGCGGGGGAGGCGCACGCTTGCATTTGCCAAGCTGCACAAACGGCCGGGCGACACGCCCGACATCGAGACGGATCTCGCCGCCGACGAGCTCATAACCACCATCGAAGTGCGGCTCGAACGGTGGAGCAGCCGGTCGCGCTATCTGAAGATTCGCGATCGCGAATCCTACGCGTTTGCGTTGGCGTCCGCGGCTGTTGCGCTCGACATGGAGGGCGAGACGGTAAGGAGTGCGCGCATTGCGCTTGGTGGTGTGGCGACGGTGCCGTGGCGGGCGCGCGAAGCAGAGGACGCGCTACAGGGCAAAGTGCTTGACGAAGCCGCGGCGCAAGAGGCTGCCGAGGCTGCCTTCGCCGATGCCAGACCGCGCGAGCATAACGCATTCAAGATACCGCTCGGCAAGCGCACGCTGGTGCGGGCGCTGCTCGAAACCCGGGATATGAAGGGCTGAGCCATGAACCAAGCTGCACCCGCCCCCAGGGAAAACCAGGGCGATCCGGTTGTCCGCATTGACGCCCGGCTAAAAGTTACCGGACAGGCCGGCTATCCCGCCGACATCGTCACGGCCAACGTCGCCTACGGTGCCCTTGCCACCAGCAGCATTGCCCGGGGCAAGGTTTCGGGACTTCACACGAAAGACGCCCGGGCCGTACCCGGTGTGCTGGACATCGTCACCTATGACGATATGGACAAGACCGACACGCCGAAATTCGGCAACACCGGCGCAAGTTCGATCGGGCCGTTGCACGACAAGACGGTTTTTCACGACGGTCAGATCATCGCTCTGGTGGTTGCCGAGACCTTCGAGGCGGCGGAGGAAGCCGCAATGTTGATCCGCGCCGACTATGAGGACGAACGGCCCGCCGCCAGCTTTGATTCCAAGGGCGTGAAGATGGAGCCGGCTGCCGGCAAA
>NZ_RZQA01000899.1:0-2446 GCF_004022915.1 Mesorhizobium sp. M7A.F.Ca.US.006.04.2.1 | reverse complement strand
GGTCAAGCCGTTCGACATCGACGTCGCATCCGGCGCCTATTGGCTGGTGGCCAGAAACCTGCACGACCTCTCGGAGCCGGCCGCCGCGTTCGCCGACTGGCTCAGAAGTGAATTTGCCGAAAGCAGGCGGGCGCTGGAAGCGCAGGCTTAAACCCTTCTGGCCCGGTTCCTGTCCAGCCAAATGCCAAGCCGTGGCAACAAAGATTTTGGGCGCCTGCGCGAAGCCTGCGCACCGTGGACGGCCAAATCCCAAGGTCAGGCCGCTTCTTCGGCGCGCTTCTTCTCGATCTGGCCGATCGCGTCGACCACGGCATCGAAAGTCAGCATGGTCGAAGCGTGCCGCGCCTTGTAGTCGCGCACCGGCTCCAAATATCTGAGATCCGCAAAGCGGCCGTCCGGCGGGGCGCCATTTTCCTTGAGCATCTTCAGCATGGTGTCGCGCACCGCGCGCAATTCCTCGGCACTCGCGCCGACGACATGCTGCGCCATGATCGATGACGACGCCTGGCCGAGCGCGCAGGCCTTCACGTCATGGGCAAAATCCGTGACGACGCCGTCCTGCATCTTGAGGTCGACGGTGACGGTCGAACCGCATAGCTTGGAGTGCGCCTTGGCGGTCGCGTCAGGATGATCGAGACGGCCGATGCGGGCGATGTTTCCGGCAAAACCGAGAATTTTCGCGTTGTAGACGTCGTTTATCATAATTTTCCAATCCGTCGCCGCCAAGCGAACAGCGATTGCCGCTGTCGTGTCTTCCTTTCGCTCGCTATGACCTTATATAATGCTGGCAGTCCGGTATCGACAAGAACGACGAAAGCCAATGTCCTTGCCGGGAAGTTCACGCCGCTTACGGGGCTGGAAACGGGGCGAGTTTCCGACACCGAAAGGTCGTGGTCCGTTCAACTCGTTCCTCCGCCGAGAGGGACTACGGGAGACGCCTTTATGGATGCCGTCATCAAGAAGCTAATGCCACAGTCAGCCTATATGGAAAAGCCGGTCACCGACCGGCCAAGCGAAGCCGAAGTCGAAGCCGCCGTGCGCACGCTTTTGCGCTGGACCGGCGACAATCCGGACCGCGAAGGGTTGGTCGACACGCCGAAGCGGGTGGCAAAGGCCTTTCGCGAAATGTTCGGTGGTTACGACATGTGCCCGGCCGACGAGCTCGGCCGCACCTTCGAGGAGGTCGCCGGCTACGATGACCTGGTCATCGTCAAGGACATCACATTCCATTCGCATTGCGAGCACCATATGGTGCCGATCATCGGCAAGGCGCATGTCGGGTATCTTCCGGACGGCAAGGTCGTCGGCCTGTCCAAGATCGCACGCGTCGTCGATATCTTCGCCCACCGCCTGCAAACCCAGGAGGCGCTGACGGCGCAGATCGCCGGCGTCATCCAGGACGTGCTCAATCCGCGCGGCGTCGCCGTCATGATCGAGGCCGAGCACATGTGCATGGCCATGCGCGGCATCCGCAAGCAGGGATCAACCACGCTGACCTCGACCTTCACCGGCGTTTTCAAGGACACGCCCGAAGAGCAGGTCCGTTTCGTCACCATGGTGCGCGGCGGCGGGGTCTGATCGGCCCTCGCCGGCCATCAAAATAAGGACCGGCGATGTCGGCACTGGAATTTCCAAAAGCTCCGTCGGACAAGAAGGCTCTCGAGGAAGGCGCGGTGTTTTCGCCGCGCTTCGATGCAGCCGGGCTGGTCACGGTCGTCGTGACAGACGCCGCGGACGGCATGCTGTTGATGGTTGCGCATATGAACGCGCAAGCACTGGCGCTGACGCTTGAGACCGGCATCGCCCACTACTGGTCGCGCTCGCGCAGCGCGCTTTGGAAAAAGGGCGAAACATCAGGCAATTTTCAGCATGTCGTCGAGATGCTCACGGATTGTGACCAGGATGCCATATGGTTGCGCGTCAAAGTGTTGGGCCACGACGCAACCTGTCACACTGGCCGGCGTTCATGCTTTTATCGGACGGTGGGGCTGGTCGACGGCAAAGGGACGCTTGCCATCGACGGCAGCAAGCCGCTGTTCGATGCGGAAAACACGTATCGGAAACCAACAGCTTGAACCTTCTGCCTGACACCAACGACACAGATTCATCATTTCGATACGCCCCGCTCGTATAGTAGCCGTGGGACAAGGGAGATCATGATGCTCGAGTGGGCGTCATTGCGTAACAGACCAGATGTCAGGGAGGCCAACGGCCTGTCCTCGTCAGGCGGCGCGTCCGAAACGAACTCCCAAAAGAAAACAGGCATTTCCCTCGCCTTGGGTGGCGGGTGCGCCCGCGGCTGGGCGCATATCGGCGTGCTGCGCGCGCTGGATGAAGCCGGCATCGAAGTATCGATGATCGCCGGCACCTCGATCGGCGCGCTGGTCGGCGGCTGCTATCTCGCCGGCAAACTGGACGAGCTCGAAGAATTCGCCCGCAGCCTGAC
>NZ_RZQA01000898.1:0-2451 GCF_004022915.1 Mesorhizobium sp. M7A.F.Ca.US.006.04.2.1 | reverse complement strand
CCCGCCGACCGCCACTACGACACCATCGCGACGCTGCTGCAGTGGGAGAATTTCCGCCCGCGCGCCCTGTTCGAGCGCTTCAACATCGAGGTCATCGCGACCACGGAAGGCGCGCTCGACGATCTCAAATGGCACCAGATGATCCGCGACAGCGGCTGGCAGGGCCGTGTGGTCACCGCTTATCGGCCGGATGCCGTCGTCGATCCCGACTTCGAGGGGTTTTCAACCAATCTCGACCGGCTCGGCGAGATCACCGGCTGCGACACCGGCAATTGGGCAGGCTATCTCGATGCGCATCGCCAGCGGCGCGCCTTCTTCAAAAGCTTCGGCGCGACCTCGTCCGACCATGGCCATCCGACGGCCGAGACCGCCAATCTTTCGGATGCTGCAGCGCAGGAGCTGTTCAATCGCGTTCGCCGTGGCTCCGACGACGAGCGCGAACGGAAACTGTTCCGCGCCCAGATGCTGACCGAGATGGCCAAGATGAGCCTCGACGACGGGCTGGTGCTGCAGATCCATCCCGGCTCCTGGCGCAATCATTCGTCGGCTGTTTTCCAAAAATTCGGCCGCGACAAGGGTTTCGATATCCCGACCCGGACCGACTATGTCACGGCGCTGAAGCCACTGCTCGACTGCGTCGGACTTGAGCGCGACCTCACAATCGTTCTCTTCACGCTCGACGAAACAAGCTATGCGCGCGAACTGGCGCCACTTGCCGGTGTCTACCCGGCGCTGAAGCTCGGGCCGGCCTGGTGGTTCCACGACAGCCCGGAAGGCATGCGGCGCTTCCGCGAGATGACCACCGAGACCGCCGGCTTCTACAACACCGTCGGCTTCAACGATGACACCCGTGCCTTTCCCTCGATCCCGGCGCGCCACGATGTGGCGCGGCGGGTCGACTGCGCGTTCCTGGCGCGTCTCGTCGCCGAGCATCGGCTGCGCGAGGACGAGGCGCATGAGCTGGCGCGCGAGCTTGCCTATACACTTGCGAAAAAGGCCTACCGGCTCTGAGCCGGGCGTTTTGGTTTCATAGGGAGGAAGTCATGTTGCATCTTTCGAAATTGACGGCAGTAACATTCGTTTTCGGCTCGTTGCTGGTCGGCATCGCCAACGCCGAAACCGTGCTGCGGTCGTCCGATACCCATCCCGACGGCTATCCAACCGTCGAAGCGGTCAAATATATGGGCGAGCTGATCAAGCAGCGCACCAATGGCCGCTATTCGGTCGAGGTCTATCATTCGGCGCAGCTCGGCGAGGAGAAGGACACGATCGAGCAGACGCAGACCGGCGTCATCGATCTCAACCGCGTCTCCATGGGGCCGTTCAACGGCATCGTTCCACAGACCGCGGTGCCGTCGCTGCCCTACATGTTCCGCTCGGTCGAGCATATGCGCCATGTCATGGACGGGCCGATCGGGGACGAGATCCTGAAAGCTTTTGAGACTCACGACCTTGTCGGTCTCGCCTTCTACGATTCCGGGGCACGCTCCTTCTACAACACCAAGAAGGACATCACCTCGATGGCCGACATGAAGGGCATGAAGTTCCGCGTCATCCAATCCGACGTGTTCGTCGACATGGTCAATGCGTTGGGCGCCAACGCCACGCCGATGGCCTATGGCGAGGTCTATTCGGCTTTGCAGACAGGCGTCATCGACGGCGCCGAGAACAACTGGCCGAGCTTCGAATCCGCCAAGCATTTCGAGGTCGCCAAGCATTACACGCTCGACCAGCACCAGATCGTGCCCGAGGTTCTGGTGATGTCGAAGGCGAGCTGGGACAAGCTCGCCCCGGAAGACCAGGCGATCGTGCGGCAGGCGGCCAAGGACAGCGTCGTCAAGATGCGTGAATTGTGGGACGCGCAGGAGAAGAAGTCCCGCGACATCGTCGAGAAAGCCGGCGTCAAGGTCAGTGAGATCGACAAGCAGCCGCTGATCGATGCGATGAAGCCCGTCTACGAGAAATATCTCTCGACCCCCGAGTTGAAAGATCTCGCCGCGCGCATCCAGGCGACCAAATAATCCGTTCGCGGCAATGGTGGCGCGAGCTTGCGCGCCACCGTCCAGGGGGAAGCGCGCATATGAAACCATTCTGGCTGGCAATAGAACGGCTGCTGTCACGGCTGGCGAGGCTTGCGCTGTGGGTCAGCGGCATCGGCCTGACGCTGATGACGGTGATCATCTTCTGGCAGGTGTTCTCACGCTATGTGCTCAACAGTTCGCCAAGCTGGACGGAACCCTTCTCGGTGATTTTGATGGGGTGGTTCATCTTTTTGGGCGCGGCCGTCGGTGTCCGCGAACGCACGCATCTGGGCTTCGATGTGCTGCTCTATTTCCTGCCGCCCGCCGCAAAGGCGGTACTGCGCAGCATTTCGGATGTCGTCGTGCTCGCCTTCGGTCTCGGCATGATCGTCTACGGCGCCCAGCTCACCCGGCTGACATGGAACACGGT
>NZ_RZQA01000897.1:0-2453 GCF_004022915.1 Mesorhizobium sp. M7A.F.Ca.US.006.04.2.1 | reverse complement strand
CCCCCAGCGTCGGCGCGAACACCAGCGCATAGAGCATCGAGGCCGATAGCGTGACGATCAGGGTGATCGGCATGTACTTCATGAAGTCGCCGATGATGCCCGGCCAGAACAGCAGTGGCGAGAAGGCGGCTATGCGCGTCATCGTCGCGGCAATGACCGGACCGGCCATGCGCTTGGCGGCCAATGCGAAGGCTTCCGCCTTCGGCATGCCTTCGCTCATCCGCCGTTCGGCGAACTCGGTGACGATGATGGCATCGTCGACCAGCATGCCGACAGCCAGGATCAGGCTGAACAGCACGATCATGTTGATCGTGTAGCCCATCATGGCCAGCAGCAGGATGCCGATCAGGAATGACGACGGAATGGCCAGGCCGATCAGCAGCGAGGCACGACCCGACAGCGCGTAGAGGATGACGATGAACACCAGGATGACGGCGATCATGACGTGGTTCTGCAGATCGCCGAGCAACTGGTTGACGAAGACCGACTTGTCCTGCGTGTAGGTGACGTTCATGCCTTGCGGCATCGTCTTGACGTAGGCGTCGGACACCTCCCTCACCTTGGCGAGCGTGTCGATCAGATTGGCGCCGATGCGCTTCTTGACTTCGATGGCGATGGCCGGCTTGCCATTGAGGCGCGTGATCGTCGTGGCATCGGCGAAGGTCGAGCGGATCGTCGCGATGTCCTTGGCCTGCACCACGGCATTGGGGCCGGCGACCACGGGCAAGGCCGCCACGTCCTCGGGCGTCTCGATCAGTGACGGCACCTTGACGGCGTATTTGCCTTCCGAGCCTTCGATATTGCCGGCGGCGACCAGGCTGTTGGAGGCACCGACAGCGCCGATCAGCTGATCGAGTTGCAACCCGTAGGACGACAGTTTCATCGGATCGATGACAACTTCGACAAGATCGTCGCGCGAACCCTGCAACGAGCCCTCCAGGACGCCTGGCACTTCCTCGATACGGTCGCGCAGTTCGCGCGCGGCGGCGGTCAGCACGCGTTCGGGCAATTCGCCCGACAGGGTGACGACGAGGACGGGGAATTCGGAGATGTTGACTTCGGTAACGACCGGCTCTTCGGCCGCCTGCGGCAGGTCGGCCTTGCCGTCCTGCACCTTGGAGCGCGTGTCCTGCAAGGCCGTCGCCAGATTTGTCTGCGGCTGGAACTCGACCAGCACATAGCCGCCGCCCTGGAAGGCGGCCGAGCGCATTTCCTTGAGGCCTTTCAGGCTCTTCAGCTTGCTTTCCATCGGCCGCAGCAGAAGGCGCTCCGAATCCTCAGGCGAAATGCCCTGATAGATCAGGCTGATATACATCATCGGAATCGGAACGTCGGGCTCGGCTTCCTTCGGCGTCGACTGATAGGCGACCCAGCCGGCGAGCAGAAGGAAGACGAGGACCGAAATGGTCAGGCGGGCATTGTTGATTGCGAGTCTGACGATATCCATGGCTAACGCCTGTTCTTGAATTTCACGGGCTGCGTCGCAGCCAAGTGTCCCCGCCCGGGGTCTGTCCGCCGTACCCCATGCTACTGCGTGCCGGCGGTCGCTTCGCCCAGCAGTTTCTGGATGGTTGCCTGGTCGGCTTCGACCGGCTTGACCTCATCGCCTTCCTTCACCAGTTCCTGGCCGGCAACGATGATGCGCGCATCGGCAGGGATGCCGCCAAGCACCAGGCCGGTCGGCGTGTCGTCGACGAGGTCGATGGGGAAGAACGCAACCTTGTTGTCCTTGCCGACCGCACGGATGCCGAGGTCGCCCTTGTCGCCGAGCGTCACCACCGAGCGCGGCAGCAGCACCGCATCGGTCGGCAGCGCGCTAAGTGCGATTTCCGCCGTCATGCCGGCCGGCACGGAGCCGTCGGCATTGGGGACGGCAACCTCGACGCGGAAGGTGCGGGTCGCCGAAGAGGCGTCGCGGCTGATGTAGCGCACGGTGCCTTCGACGGTCTGGCCGCTGACCAGCCGTATGGTGGCCTTGTCCCCGAGTTTCAGGTAGCCGAGATCGCGCTCGCTGACTTCGCCGCGGGCAATCACCGGATCGAGCTTGAGGATGGTTGCCACCTCGCCGCCTTGCATGATGGAACTGCCAAGTTCCACCGGCACCCGGTCGATGACGCCGTCGAAAGGCGCCTTCACCTCGTTGCGGTCGAGTTCGGCCTGTGCCGTTTCCAGTTGCGACTGCGCCGAGGTCAGGTTCGAGCGCGCGGTATCGAGCTGCAGCTTGGGCAGATTGCCGGTCTTCATCAGCCGCAAGGCTGCGTCCAACTCGGCCTGGCGCTGCACCACCAACTGCTTTGCATTGTCGACCATCGAGATCTTTTCTTCCGCCGCAAGCATCAGTACCAGATCCCCCGTCTTGACGTGATCGCCTTGCTTGACAGGCAGCTTGTCGATGACACCGGCGACGCGCGTCGCCAGCACCGCCCGCTTGTCGGCTTCGGTCAGCCCGGAAA
>NZ_RZQA01000896.1:0-2465 GCF_004022915.1 Mesorhizobium sp. M7A.F.Ca.US.006.04.2.1 | reverse complement strand
ACAATGCCCCGCCCACCCATTGCCTTGTACTTAAGGGCCAACTCCTCGCACAGCTCTATGGTCGGACAGAGGTAGAAGACGCGGCGCTTCATGTCCCCTCGGGCCGCACTGGACTTGAACAGGTCGGCGAGCAGTTCCAGCAGCATCGTGCTCTTCCCCAACCCAGCAGCGCCCGCTACGAGCAGCCGGGGAACAGTCGAGTCCGGTGAGGGACCTTCCACGATATAGGCATCCATCTGCTCGACCGGATTCCAGAAGGGCAGAGCTGTCGCGAATTTCATCAACTCGCGTCGCAACGTTTCGGTCGCGGCGTGCGGCGTCATCGGATTGGAGCGGCGAGCTGGTGCTACTCCTGGAACGAGGCCGCGCTTCTGCCTGCCTGCTCGGATTTTTGCTTCGTGCTTCTGGGCACGGGCAATCTGCTTGGTCAGAAACCTTTCAAGTTGGACATCGTCGCTCCACTGCCATCTGCCCTTGTGCGGCCGCGTAAGGTCCGCCTGGGCTTGAACCCACGCGGTCGCGTAGGCAAGCAGCGTCGCAGGGTCCGCCCCTTCTGGGTGCTCCGTAATCGCCGCAGCCACAACAGCCGTGATGAAGTTGTCGCGGTTATCGCGCACCATTCCATCAGAGTCATAGTTGAAGCTGAGGGCCGAGCGAAGTTTTGGAAAATTCATTAGCCGGCTTCTATTCTATTTACTGGTTAGAATTGAGCGGCTATGTTGTTGGGAGTTGGTCCTGGGTCGGTCCGCACGACACCCCGGCTCCTTCTGTTCCACACGTCCTTCTTGAGCGCCGGTCCCTCTTCAGGGATCGGCGTTTTCTTTTTCAACAGCGTTTTCCATTAGGTTTCGCACCCAGAACTCATGGTTGATTGGAGCGCGCATTGGGGGCAGCACGCCGATCGCGTCCGCCACGGCATAGCGAAACGTCCCTTGGCTCTTGAGTTCGGATGTCGTCAGCGACATCATCTTGTCACCAACCTTGAATGACCAGCGCTTGCCGTTCTTGTGGCGATACAATTGGGCGATATAGAAATCGTTCTCGTTTGGCAGCGAGACGGTGCCGCTCCGCAAGCCCTGACGTATGCGCTCACGGCGTTTGGTGAGGAAAAGGAAGTAGCTGCGCAGGCTGGTCACGTTTTGGGCGCCGGGGTTAGTATTCGCGCGTCGAGCGGTACTCTGCCCGACCTTTCAACCATTCGCGCAGGGAGTCGCGCCGATAACGGATGTTACGCGCCCCGATGCGGATGAAGGGCGGGCCGTAGCCTTTCGACCGTCCCGTCTCAATCCACTGGACACTGACGCCCAGAAGCTTTGCGGTCTGAGCCGTATTCAGTAGGTCCTCATCGTCACCGGCGACGGCAGCGACAAGGTTGTCGGCTCGTTTGTCGAGATGCAGATTCAATTCCATAGCGCTCATCCTTTTTGCTTTGGTCAAGGACGCGCGGGAGCCGAACAACAAAAAGCCCTCGCGCGCATTTTTTTTGCACACGAGAGCCTGTCGTTTGGATGGATCGTATATACGGGCACGATCCCGAAAGGCCCTATGCCACCTCAGCAGGCAGCCTACGGACTACAGCGTTACAGTAAGGGCGGAAAACAAAACCCACAAGCGGAACGTTTTTGCTTCAGCCTATCGCGACGACGTTCGCGCCCTCGATGGGAACAATTCCGCATAGCGTTTTGAGCCGGTCGGCAACCTTCTGCGCCGGGCTCCGAAGGCGCTCTACCCTCATCTGCACATACCCCTCCGTGACGTCATTTCCCAGCGAGTGGTTGACCAGAGCCTTGAGCGCCATGGGGCTGATTTCTGTTTCCTCAGCTACAGTGATGAAGGTGCGCCGCAAGTCGTGCACCGACACCTGGACGCCGCAGGCTTTGGCAACGGCATCGAGAGGAAATTTCGGCTCCGCGATATAGCCTGTCTTCTTGCCGTGCGAGGGAAACACGTAGTCGTTGGGGTCTTTTCCAACCGCGCGCCGCGCCACTAGCAAATCCCGAACGAAGTCGGACATCGGTAAGTCAAGCTTGCGCTTTGCCTTGGTGTTGATGGCTGGGATGTGAAGCAGCTTTTTGTCGAAATCGACATACGCCCATTTCAACAGTGCGGCCTCGCGTCGGCGCAACCCTGTGAAGAGAATGAAGCGTAGGTAGTCGGCTGCAACCGGGTTGGGCAAAGCGCAGACAGCCTTGTAAAAGGCGGGCATGTCGTCGGCCTCAACCATTCGTTCGCGCCGCGCTTCAGCAAACCACTGCTTCCGTAAGCGGACAGGATTTTGCGGAAGCGTCGGGTCTTGGTCCGCTGCGAAATTCCAGAGAAGACGAAGGATGGCCATCGTCGTGTTAGCAGTCACCTCGCCCTTCCAGCGATTTGATAGCGCGATCTTCTGGGCAATCTCGCCGTGGCGCTTCTCCACGGCATCACGAGTGATGAAGTTGAGTGGCTTGTCCCGCCAGGACGTCAGA
>NZ_RZQA01000895.1:0-2467 GCF_004022915.1 Mesorhizobium sp. M7A.F.Ca.US.006.04.2.1 | reverse complement strand
CCGCGATCTGCTGGTTGAGTATCTCGACCTGGCTCAGCGCCTGCTGGCTGATCTGGCGCTGGCTGTCGAGTTCGCCGCCGAGCGCCGCTGCACGCTGATTGGCGGCGTCGCCGGCACCGGCACCTTGCGCCAGCAATCGTTCGAGCCGGCTCTTTTCCGCTTGCGCGGCCGACAGCGACGCCTGCAGATTGGCCAGGGAATCATCCTTGTCCTGCGCCGTCGAGCGCTCCAGCGCCAGCAGTTGGGTCAGTTCGTTGATCTGCGAGTTGAGGCGCGAGAGCGCCGTATCCTTGCCGGAGATTTCGCGTCCCAGCAGGAACTGCGCCAGCACGAAGACCGTGAGCAGAAACATGATCGCCAAAAGCAGCGTCGACAGCGCGTCGACGAAGCCCGGCCAGTAGTCGATGCGGCGATCGGTGCGCCGGCCCCTGGCGAGCGCCACTTCAGTGCACTCCGGGCTTCTTCAGGGCATCGGCGATCTTTTCCAGCGTGTTGCGCATCGCCTTCTGCTCGTCGGACTGGGCCTCGACCCAGTCGCGCATGATCTGCTGTTCCGAGCGCATATTCTTGACCAGGCCGGAAATGCCGTCGGCGAGATTGGCCATGGCGGTGGCGACGCGCGGGTTGGAGCCGCCGCCATTCTCCTGCATCGAGCGCAGCCGTTCCGACAGCACCCGGATCTCGTCGGAGGATTCGGTTTTGGCCGGGTCGGCGACGACGATGTCCGACGACAGGTCGGTGACCGAGGAAAGCCAGTTTTCCAGTTCGGTGTAGAAGCGCGTCTGGGCGCGGCCGGCCTGCAGGTCGAGGAAGCCGAGCACCAGCGAGCCGGAGAGGCCGAACAGCGAGGACGAGAAGGCGGTGCCCATGCCGGCCAGCGGCGCCGAAAGCCCCTGCTTCAGGGAATCGAGCACCGCGGCGGCGTCACCGGTGCCGGGATCGAGCGATTCGATGGTTTCGCGGATCGAGCCGATGGTGTTCAACAGTCCCCAGAAGGTGCCGAGCAGGCCGAGGAACACCAGCAGGCCGACGAGATAGCGCGAGGTGTCGCGGCTTTCGTCGAGGCGCGTGGCGATGGAATCGAGCATGGTGCGCATCGAACTGGTCGAGAAGGCCATCGCCGAGGAACGGCCGATCATCGCCTTCATCGGCGCCAGCAGCACCGGTTCGGTCGTCTCCGAGCCGGCACGGAAGGAGTTGACCCAGCGCACTTCGCGAAACAGTCGCCCAACCTGGGCGAAGGCCAAAAGGATGCCGACCACCAGCACGCCGACGATCAGGCCATTGAGGCCGGGATTGCTGCCAAAGGCGGTTGAGATCTGTCGGGTGAGGATGGCGGCGATGAAGGCGACGATGACCAGGAAGATCACCATGGTCAGCAGAAAGACCTGCGGGCTCGATAATTTATGCGGGTCGTAGATCAGGACATCAGAACGTCTGCCCATGCCGAAGGATCTGAGAAAAGCCATCCGTGCCCCGTTTCCGATGCCGCCGCCGATCACGTAAACCGCGACTCTAAACGGAATTGTGACCAAATTGAATGGCGCTTGGCAATATTGCCGCGTCGATAGTGTCAGAGGCGATTGATGACCAGACAGTCGACCATGGCGGCCAGATGCAGGCTGGCGCCGGTGACGACGAAACCGTGCCACAGCGCATTGTGGAAGCGCAGCCCCTTCCAGGCGAAGAAGATGACGCCGCAGGAGTAGACGATGCCGCCGGCAACGATCAGCGCTATCGATGTCGTCGGTAGCGTCTGGACAAGCGGCTTGACCAGGATGATGCCGCTCCAGCCAATGGCGAGATAGAAGCCGATCGCCAGCCGGTCGAAACGGCCGGGAAAGAACACCTTGACGGCAATGCCCAGCGCTGCCGCGGTCCAGACCAGCACGATCATCCAGCGCGCCAGCGGCGAGCCTTCGAGCTGCGCCAGGAAAGGCGTATAGGTCGCGGCGATCAGCAGATAGATCGCGGCGTGGTCGAAACGCCGCAACACCCATTTTGCCGGCGACGAGACCGGCCACAGATTGTAGGTCATCGACACCGAGAGCACGGTGAGCAGCGAAACCACGTAGAAGGCGGCGGCGATGTATTCGCCGGGTCCGACACGAAACGCCGCCAGCGCCAGCAGCGCGGAACCGGCCGATATCGCCAGCACGATGCCGACCGCGTGGACGATACCGTCAGCGATCATCTCGGCACGCGAATAGTGCCAGCGTCCGATGAACGGGATATCGGGGTAGGGTTCGTTGTCTCTCACTAAGCCGGGTTCCTGCGCCGCGCCCTCCAATCTGGGCGCTCGCCGGGCAGTATTTCAAGCTTCCGTTGCGGTTTTGCGACTGCGGCGCATCAGCGCGGCGGTTTGTCGGCGCGGCTTGCCTGTCAACGAGAGGAGAGCGGCTTCTTCACGACCTTGAGCAAAGCGCGCTGGATGATCTCGTTGCCGGCGACGACCGAACCGTTGTCG
>NZ_RZQA01000894.1:0-2467 GCF_004022915.1 Mesorhizobium sp. M7A.F.Ca.US.006.04.2.1 | reverse complement strand
GGTAACAGCTGCACCGATCACGACATGGTCCGAGTCGATTTCGACCTTGGACAAGGCCGGTATTCGGTCGAGTGCGACCACCGCGTCGGGAAGGTCGACCCCGCGTTGGGGATCACGCATCATCCAGGTGCCGCCTGCAAGCACCACCGCGCCCTGCCGGCGTGCTGCCATTGCCTCTTCAAGTGTGCTGGCCGCGGTGAACGATCGTCCCACGCCTGGTGCCATCTGTCATACCCCTCGGAGCAGCCAACCTTCGCGGCGCTGCGACATTGTTGCTCCAGCTTTAGGTTCCTGTGAAATAGTAATTCTTTGAATATGGTATCGAAAAAACAGATAACTCTGGCATCCCGCGAGCGCCCGCAAGATTGCGGCGCGCTCGCTGGCGCTCAGACCCAGTGGGTGACGGTCCGTTTCTCAAAACTCTCCCGGAATTGGGCGGTGGTTTTGGGAAGTAGTTCGCCGGTCTCCCAGTCGAGGATCACGGCATAGTGCCGAACCGCATCGAGCGTATCGATCTCGCCGGAGCGGTATTTGCGCGCGACCTCCTCGGGATCCATGCGTGCCCAGCCCTTCCGTTTCGCCCGGATGTCGGCACGGCAGGCTTCGGTCGCCGTCTCGTCGATTTCGTACTGGCACAGGTCGCGGTCGATTTCGCGGATCACCACACCGTAGTCAGTCCTGGCACGCTCCAGGGAAACGTAGTCGTCGATCACGTCCTCCATCACCTTGCGGGGCTCGCGCTGCAGTGGATCGCCGAAACCACCGCCGCCGGCCGTCGGACGAGCGAACTGGTCGCCTGTGTGGACGGAGTAATCGGAGAATACGGAGCCGAGCCAGATCTCGGTCTCTTCTCCGGCGCGCTTCATGGTCAAGCCGTGGGGCATCGACGGCAGGCCTCCTTCGACACCCCAGACGACAGCACGCTCGCGGTCGCAAATATAGGACATGACGGCATTTTCAGCCTCAAGCAGCGATGAGGTCTTCTGCACGCCGACGCCGCCCCGCCACTTGCCGGGCCCGGCTGAATCCTGCTTGATCTGGAACTCGAGCGTCCGAGTGGGATTGACCCGCTCGTTGCCTTCGTTCGGCTGCGACATCAGCCCGGTTCCGAAGCAGGCGGTTGTGACATCGGCACCATCCTTGCCGTTGCGCCCGCCCCAGCCGCCAGGCAGCCATTCGTAGAACATGAAGATCGGCTTTTCGGGTTTGCGCGCATCCCGTCCCCCGGCCAGCAGATATTCGAGGTTGAAGGCGCAGGCGATAGCGCGTTCGGGCATGATCTTCGACCACATCTCGAAGATCGCGTTCATGATCTTTTCAAACGGCATCAGGAACCCGGTCACCGCCACCGGCCATTCCGCGCTGACGATGCTATTCTTCGGCGCGGTCACCTCGATCATCCGGTAAAACCCGCTGTTGAGCGGGAGGTCCGGAAAGAAGGTTTTCATGCCGGCGACCACGGCCGAGAAGGTCGCGCCCGGTGCGGAATTATACATCGAGGCAATGGTCGAGTGGCTTCCCGTAAAATCGTAGTGGATCGTGTCGCCCTTGATCGTCATCTTGATGCGGATCGGGATCATGCCCTCGCCGGCACCGAGATCCCGGTCGATGTAGTCGACCGTCTCCCAGGTGCCGTCGGGCAGCTCCGCCAGACGCTTTCGCACGGCACGTTCGACGTAGTCCTGAACCTCCTCCATACCGCGCATGACCTGGCCGCGCCCGTACTTCTTGACCAGCCGCAGCAGTTCGCGCTCGGCCGCCTGCGTCGCTTGCGCCTGGGAATGGATGTCGCCAATGATCGATGCGGGATCGCGCGTGTTGGCCGCGATCATGTTGGCAACATCGGAGCAGAAGCGGCCGCGCTGGAAAAGGCGCAGCGGCGTTATCCGCAGCCCTTCGCGGAACATGTCGCGGGCGGTGACGTCGAAGGAACCCGGCACCGAGCCGCCGAGATCCGACCAGTGTCCGTTCGACTGGGAGAAGCCGATCAGTTTGTCTTCATCGAAGATCGGCCGGACGAGCCGAACGTCGCTGAAATGCGTACCGCCGGCATAAGGATCGTTGATTGCGTAGACATCGCCGGGTGCCATATCGCCTTCGAAGACCCGGATCACTTCCTTACACGTGTTGTGCAATGTGCCGACATGGACCGCGATGTCGTAGTTGCCCTGGGCGACGGAGTTGCCATCGGCGTCGTGCAGGGCATTCGAAAAGTCTCGGTTGTAGATGACGAAGGAATAGCAGGTGCGAAGCATCTGTTCGGCCATCTGGTCGACGGTGGTGATGAAGGAGTTCTTCAGCACCTCGAACGTTACCGGATCGAGGCCAGGGCTCGTTTCAATCAGCTTTGTCATGTTTCAGCCTTTCGTCACGATGAGAATGTTCAGGAAGCCATCGACGGTCGCGCTCATTCCCGGCGGAACCACGGTGGTGGAATCGAACTGTTCGACGATGGCGGGTCCCGCAA
>NZ_RZQA01000893.1:0-2469 GCF_004022915.1 Mesorhizobium sp. M7A.F.Ca.US.006.04.2.1 | reverse complement strand
GGTGTAGCCCGCACCGAAGGCGAAGGCGCCTGCGTCGCGCCAGAGGCCGCCACCCGCCGCGACGCTCAGCTTTCCGGGCCGGTCGTCGTAGCGCAGCGAGGCGGCGGCGAGACCTATCGCGGCCGCCTGCCGGGCCTCGTCGCGGATGCCGTTGATGTCCGAATTGAGCTGGCCGAGCTTCTGGTCGGTATAGTCGTTGGCCTGCTGCAGGGTCGTGGCGGCTACCTTGTCGGTGTAGTCGTTGGACGTATCGATAGCGTAAGCCACGCGGTTGTCCGTATAGCTCTTGCCGGCGGTCAGGCCCTGGTTCATCTGGTCGACATTGACCGCATCGGTCCCTTTGACGCCGGGGCCGACATTGGAGATGACGACCGGCGCGTTGACGTCGCCACCCTGCAGCGTGATGGTGTTCGACTTGACGCCGCCCGGGGCGTCATAGGTCACCGCGTTCTGGGTGAGGTTTCCGACGCCGGCTTTCAAATCCTCGATCGCCGTGTTGGTGGCGTAGAGCTGCGAGCCGTTGATCGCATCCGTGCTGCCGGCATCGACGCGCCCGGCGGCGACGTTGGTGATCGTCCGCTCGGCGCCGGCATCGCCGACGCTGACGGTTCCGGTCGGAGTCGTTCCGGCGAAGGTGTAGGTCTTGCCGCCGATGACGGTGCTGGAGGTGCCGACGGCTGTCTGCGTCACCGAGCCGGAGCCGAGCGCCACATCGTTGGCGTTGTTGGCATGCGCACCCTGGCCGAGCGCGACGGCGCCCGCCCCGGTAGCCGTCGAGCCATGGCCCGCAGCCACGCTCTCGGCGCCGCTCGCCACGCTTTCCGGCCCGATCGCCACCGCGTTGGTGCCGCCGGCGATGCTGTCGGCCAGCGTCGAATTGGCGTGGAAGTATTTGATGCCGCCGCCATTGCTGATGGTGGTCAGGGCATTGTCGACGGCCGTCAGGCCGTCATAGACGGTCGAGTAGTTGTTGCCCTGGATAGTGTAGGTCGGGCCGGTGATCGAGCCGTCGGGATTGATCGTGGTAACGCCGCCGAACAGGTCGGTGACGTTTTTCGTCACGCCGCGCAACTGCGAGACGTTGACGCCGTCGGTATCGGCCGAACCCGCTGCGACATTGGTCAGCTTGCGTTCGGCCCCGGCGGCGCCGATCGACACCTCGCCGACCGAGGTCTGCGGACCGGCGAGCGCGAAGGCCGTGTAGCCGGCCTGCGCGCCGACCGTGGTGATGGATTGCGCACCGAGCGCCACGCTGTTGATGAAGGTGCTCTGGGCGCCGGCGCCGAGCGCCACCGACTGGACACCGGACGCCAGCGAATTGGTGCCGAGCGCCAGGCCGTCGGCCAGCAACACATGGGCGTTCTGGCCGATGGCCGTTCCGCCGGGCGCTGTCAGGTCGACGATGGCGCCATTGCCGATGCCGATGCCATTGTCGCCGTTGACGACAGTCGTCGGGCCGACCGCGACCGATTCCGCGCCGACCGCGAGCGAGTCGCCCGCCGCCGAATTGGCGTGGAAGTATTTCGTCGAGGTAACCGATACGGCAGCGATGGCGCCGGCGAGCTGGCGCACCGTCACTGCGTCTTGGTCCTGCGTGCCGTCGGCCACGTTGGTGATCTGCCGGTAGGAGTTGACATCGCCGACCGAAACGGCGCCGAGCAGCGTCTTGTCGCTCGTGTTGTACTGGATGAAGTTGGACGGACCGGCCGCGATCTGGCCGGTGGCCGGAGCGATCGCGCGATCGGAGATCGAACCCGAGCCCAGCGCCACGCTGCCGTCGATGCTGGCCTTGCTGTCGCGGCCGAGCGACAGCGCGCTGATGCCGGTCGCGGTCGCATTGTAACCGACCGCTGTGGACCCGACGCCTTGGGCGAAGGAATCGGTCTGCGCCAGCCCGGCCTCGTTGGTGCGGGCGTAGCGGATGCCTATGCCGTTGGCATCGGTATAGGCCGTCGAGGTGTCGCCGGCGATGTTGTTGAACGTGTTGCCGAGATTGGTGACGGAACCGCCGATGGTGCTGAGCGTGGTGCCGATGGCGTCGACGGCCTGGTTGGTGGCGGCGAGCTGCGAACCGTTGATGGCATCGGTCGACGTCGAACTGATCCGTCCGGCGGCGACGTTGGTGATGGTGCGTTCGGCGCCGACCGCGCCGACGCTGACCGTCGAGGTCGGGTTGGTGCCCTGGAAGGCGTAGGTGGTGCCATTGATCACGGTGCTGGGCGTGCCGACGGCGACGTCGGTGACACTGCCTGAGCCGAGCGCCACGTCGCCCGCATTGCCAGCAGCAGAGCCGGCGCCCAGCGCGAGCGCGTTCTGGGCGACGGCATTGGCGCCTACACCAACAGCAGTCGCCTGAACGCCAGCCGCAAGCGAGTTCTGGCCGATCGCCGTGCTGGACGTGGCTGTGGCGGTGGCGTTTGCGCCAATGGCGGTGCTGTATTGGCCCGAGGCCTTGGAGATGTACCCCAG
>NZ_RZQA01000892.1:0-2476 GCF_004022915.1 Mesorhizobium sp. M7A.F.Ca.US.006.04.2.1 | reverse complement strand
ATCACCTGACGCTGGGTGAAACCTATTTGAAGGTCGGCGAACATTCCGATGCGATCCGCCATCTTGAGGTTGCCTGCCAGCTGAAAGGCGACTGGGTTGAAGCGCTTTGCGCACTTGGGCGCGCCTACACCGAATTCGGCAAGGCCGATCTTGCGGTGCCGCTTTATGAGAAAGCGCTTGAAATCGACAGCGGCCGTTCCGCCATTCGAATGGGACTGGCCAATGCGCTTGTAAGCCTGGGCCGGATGGACGAGGCGGCGGGATATATGAAGGAGGCGATCAGTCACCGTCAGGATATCGCGGCCGCCTACAACGGCCTGGCCAGCATCCGAAAATTCTCTGAAGAGCCGGCGGAATTGAAATCCATTCTGACCGAGTTGAAAAATCCGGGACTCGACAGGAAAAGCATACAGCAGTTCCACCATGCGGCCGGGAAGATACTGAACGATATCAGGCGCTACGACGACGCGATCGGCCATTTCCGCCAGGCAAAGGAACTTTCAACCCGCCGCTTCGGTATGGAGTCCTATCGGCGCAGCGTCGATTTCATGATAGAACTGTTCGATCCCCGGATGCTGGCCGCCAAGGCAGGTCATGGAAGCACATCGGACGTGCCTGTTTTCGTGCTTGGCATGCCGCGTTCCGGCACCACTTTGACCGAGCAGATCCTTGCTAGCCATCCCGACGTCCATGGAGCCGGTGAGCTGACAAAGGTTCGGCGCATCACCAACAGGCTGGCGCCGAAAACACGCTCGCCGGAGGAATTCCGAAAATCCGTCCTGGATATGACAGTTGATCAGTCGAAGTCCCTGGCCGATGAATATCTCACCCATATCAGGCAACGATCGCCCGACGCGCTGCGGGTAGTGGACAAGCTGCCGCATAATTTTGAGCTTATCGGCCTTATAAGGATCTTGTTCCCCAAGGCACAAATCATTCACTGCCGTCGCGATGCCATCGACAATTGCATCTCGTGCTATTTCCTGAGTTTCAACGAGGACAATATCTACAACGCCGATCTCCATACACTCGGACTATATTATCGCGAGTACGACCGGCTTATGCGGCATTGGGACAAGGTGTTTCCAGGGCAAATCCTGCAGAACCGCTATGAGGACATGGTCTCTGACCAGGAAGGCCAATCGCGCCGCCTGATCGACCATCTGGGACTGCCCTGGGACGACGCCTGCCTGCGATTCTTTGACAAGGGCGGCGCGGTGAACACGTTCAGCCGCTGGCAGGTTCGACAACCGATCTACAGCTCGTCCGTCAGTCGCTGGAAGAATTATGGCAGCGCAATCCAACCGCTGATCGATGGCTTGGGCGATTTGGCTGGGAATTGATCCAGCCGTGAAAGCTCCGGCGCTGCCGGACTGGCGAATAGACCCGATTGCCGTAGCTGTCAGGGCTCGGCTTCGTCGGATGGCTTGTCGCTCGCAAACCTTCAGGAAGTGCAGGGGCTCGGTCTCGGGCAGCGTCGCCGCATCTTTGGCAAGCCAATGAAAAACCGGCATGAAAAAACCCGGCGGTTGCCCGCCGGGTTTCGATTTCGAAGGCGAAATTGATTAGAAATCGCGCTGGAAGCGGAGGAGACCGCCGACATTGTTCTTCTTGGTTGCCGCGACCCAGACGGAGTCGTTGTCGATGGCGCCCTGGCCGACGCGCTGCCAGTCGACTTCGGCCGTGACCGTGAGGCCAGGAACAACGGTGTAGGCGACGTTCGCCGCGACGCCGATATCCTTCCAGTCGTCATATGACGCCTGGAGGTTGAACGAGGTCTTTTCGTTGAACTTGTAGGTGCCACCGCCCCACAGAGCCCAGTTACCGCCCCACTGCTTGTAAAAGCCGCGGCCGAGCGCGTCGATATTGTTGGTATGGTCGTTGAGGTTATCGTCGGTGCCGTAGCCGGCCATCAAGAACAGCGACAGTTCGTTGGTGGCGTTCACGTCCAGGCGAACCTTGCCGGCGACTTCCTCGTAGTTGCTGTCATACGACACAACACCGGTGATGGCGCCCCAGCCTTGCGTGTACTTCAGACCGCCGACGACATGCGGAACATAGCTGTCGATGGTGCCAACCTCACCCGAACCTTCTTCGAGCGAAACCACGGCCGAGAGGCCATTGCCGGCATCGAAGTAGTACTGAATGACGTTGGTCTGGAAATTGCCGTACGGGACGATCGTGTCGTTGATGACGTTGCCGGCATAGCCGATAAACGTATCAAAGGCCGATTCGTCAGCGCCGACGCGCAGGCCGCCGAGCTGGATCCAGGCGAATTCCAGAGCGCTGCTCTTGTTGCGGGCCTGCCAGCCGTCGCCATTACGGTTGGGGTTCGTAGTGCCGCCGGGCCCCGAGTTATCGCCAAAGTCGCCGTAGTTGTTGCCGAAATTGATGCGGTATTCGGTGTAGGTCTTCAACGTGCCGAGTTCGGTTTCCTGGCCGGTCCAGGTCTTCAGCGTGAAGCGGGCATTCTTCC
>NZ_RZQA01000891.1:0-2484 GCF_004022915.1 Mesorhizobium sp. M7A.F.Ca.US.006.04.2.1 | reverse complement strand
CTGAGTGCGCCCGCCGAGACCGTCAGCACCGCCGTCCACCAGGCACCAATCAACAGAAGGTCCCAGTAGGGCGCGACGACGGTGAAATCCAAACCTTGCATCGTGCTCTCCGGTCAGACGATGGCGAAGCGTTTGTCGAGCAGGTCGACGAACCGCGCAACCGCGTAGACCATGATCATGTAGAGCAGGGCTGCAACGCCGAATATCTCGAACGGCTTGTAGGTGGAGCCGATGAAGCGCTGGGCGGTGTAGGTCAGTTCGACGACTGAAATGGTCGACACAAGTGCTGATCCCTTCAACAAAGCAACCGTATTGACCCCGAGCGGCCGGATCATCAGCCGTGCGGCCTGCGGCAGCACGACCTTGCGCAAGGTCTGGAAACGGCTGAAGCCTATTGTGCGGGCGGCCTCCGTCTGGCCCCTGTCGACCGCGACCAGCGCACCACGGATCGATTCCGCCATATAGGCGCCGATGTTGAGACCGAGGCCGATAACGCCGGCGGCGAACGGCTCCAGATTGATGCCGATCTGCGGGCCGCCGAAATAGAGCACGAAGAGCTGGATCAGGCACGGCGTGCCGCGAAACAGGCTGACATAGAGCGTGCCGATGGTCCGCAGGATTGCCGATTTCGACATCTTGGCGGCCGCGGCCAATGAAGCAGCCGCGAGGCCCAGGATCAGGGCCAACACCGTGATCTCGATCGTCACCAAGGCGGCCTCCACGAAGAACGGGAAGACGCGCTGCATCAAGGAGAAATCCATGAAAGGGTCCAGCAGGAGTAACGCTCGGCTTCAGGCGGCTTTGGTCGCCTGAAGCCAGGAGAGATCAGCGGATGTCGCTGCCGACCCACTTCATCGAGATCTTTTCGTAGCTGCCGTCCGCCAGCATGTCGTCCAGCGCCTTCTGCATCGCAGCCTTGAGCTCCGGATTGTCCTTGCGGATGGCGATGCCGATGGCAACAGCGCCGCCTTCGATATCGGGCGTGTTGAGCTTGCGGACCTTCTCGCCCGTCTCCTTGACGGCAACCATGACCGGAATGTTGTCGACGACTATCGCGTCGACGCGGCCGGCCCTCAGCTCCAGCAGCAGTTCCGGCAGGCCCTTGTAGGTACGGATATCCCAGCCGCCCTTTTCGCGCGCCCATTTCTCATGCGTCTCGCCCAGCGTCACGCCAATGGTCTTGCCCTTGAGGTCGTCGAGGCTCTGCACTTTCGACTGCTCGCTGACGAAAACGGCGCGGCCGGCGTGGTAGTAAGGCCCGACGAAATCGACCACCTTTTCACGCTCAGGCGTGATCGTCATCGAGCCAACGACGGTGTCGTATTTGTTGGCGAGCAGGCCGGCAATGATGCCGTCCCAGGCCGTGGTGATGATGGTGCCCTTGACACCGATGCGCTCGGCGATGGCCTTGCCGATATCGGCGTCGAAACCGACGACTTCATTCTGGTCGTTGACGAAGTTGAAGGGCGGATACTGACCGCTCATGGAAATCTTCAGCTCGCCCGCCGCCTTGATCTTTTCGAGGTCGTCGGCCCTGGCCGAAACGGCAGTGAAGGTCGACGCAAGCAGCAGGGCCGCAACGGCGATGCCGGAAAATACTCTGTTCATCTGATTTCCTCTCCTCTGGATGGCGCGCAAGGTTTGTTCTTGGGAGGCGTGCAGACGCTTTCCTGTCATCAATGATTGCCTTTGCGGTATCATTGCGCAAATAGATAATGGGAATAGAGAGCATAGATATCAGGAATGGTACTTCCACGCCCCGAACGACTGGTCTGGGATCTCGACTGGAACCTTCTGCGGACATTCGTCGTCATCGCGGAGGTGAAGGGCATCACGCGAGCTGCGGAGCGACTGAACCTCAAGCAACCCAGCGTCAGCAATGCTCTGCGGCGGCTGGAGGACCGGGTGGGCCGGCGTCTGGTCGAGCGCGACGCGACGCGCTTCGAACTGACCGAGGTCGGGCGGCTTCTCTACGAGCAGAGCGTCGAGGTGTTCGGCACCATATCGCAGTTGCCGCTGCTGATGCGCGGCATCAGCGACGATGTTACCGGCCATGTGATGATCGCGACGGCAAGCCATGTCGTCTCGCCGCTCTTTGATCAGGCGCTGTCCGAGTTCCACAGCAACTACCCTCACGCCAGCATCACCATTTCAGTCGCAGCAAGCACCGAAGTCGCCAAGCAGGTGAGGGACCGGCGTGCTTCCTTCGGCATCTGCCTGGTCAGCCAGCGCGATCCGGCGCTGGAATATGCGATGGTCTACCGCGAGTTCTTCGGCTTCTTCTGTGGGCCGCAGCACAGGCTTTACGGGCAAACCGGGCTGACGCTGACCGATCTCCGGGGCGAGCCCTCGGTATCGTTCCAGACCGACCACATCTCGGATGCGTTGCGGCCGGTCGCGCTGTTGCGCAGCGAGGCCCGGCTCAACGCCGATGTCGTCGGCGTGTCCTCGAGCCTGGAAGAGGTGCGGCGCATGATCGTCGCC
>NZ_RZQA01000890.1:0-2488 GCF_004022915.1 Mesorhizobium sp. M7A.F.Ca.US.006.04.2.1 | reverse complement strand
AGGCAACGCAGGCCGACATCTGCATCGTCGGCGGCGGGTATCTTGGATTGTGGACCGCCATCCGCCTCAAGGAGCACAATCCAGGCTTCGATGTTGTCATTTTAGAGCGCGACATTTGTGGTGGTGGCCCGAGCGGCCGCAATTCCGGAATGGTGCTTTCGGCATGGACCAAATACAGCGCGCTTGTCGCCCTGCGCGACGGAACCGACGCGCTTTCGATCATCAAGGCATCCGAAGCCGCGATCGGCGGCATCGAGGCTTTCTGCAAGGTCGAGGCGATCGACGCCTGGTTCGATCGCATCGGCTGGATCTGGGGCGCGACGTGCGAAGCACAGCTTGGCGCCTGGGACGACGCGTTGAACAAGCTGGCGGCGCATGGCTACGTGCCTGCGCGACGCGTTTCGCGCGACGAGATCGCGGCGATGGCAGGCACGACGAGCCACCTCGGCGGCGCGTTCGACGCTTCGTCGGCAACAGTGCATCCCGGATTCCTGGTGCGCGGCCTGCGTCGTGCAGCGCTAAAGCGCGGCGTTCGGATCTATGAAAAGTCGCCGATGAAGCGGTTTTCACGACGGGGCAAGCTCACGGTGGAAACGGCGAAAGGAACTGTATCCTGCGGCAAGGTCGTGCTTGCCATGAATGCCTGGTCCGGCGCGATTCCGGAACTGGCCCCTGCGATCTTCAACATCTCCAGCGACGACGCCATGTCACAGCCCATTCCAGACCTTCTCGACAAGATCGGCTACCGCCGGGCGCCGCTGATGATCGATTCCCGCGTCTTCGTTGGCGGTTGGTCTCCGACGCGCGATGGTCGGCTGTCCGTCGGCGTCAGCGGTGGCGTTATTGGCTTCGGCGGCATCGTCGACCAGCGTTTCCATGGCCAGTCGCCCCGTGTCGCCGAAATGCGTCGCGCGCTGCGGGACGGCCACCCGGCGCTCGCCGATTTTCCGCTCGAGACATCATGGAACGGCCCGATCGACCGGACGGTGAGCGGCGTGCCACTTTTCGGCGCTTTGCGCGCCAACCGCGATGTCGTTTACGGCTATGGCTTTTCCGGCAATGGCACGACAATGGCTTATATCGGCGGCGAGATCCTCACCGGCCTGTTGACTGACGGTGAATCGGAACTGACGCATTCGGCGCTGGTTCGTCCGGTAACGCGCGGTTTCCCGCCCGAACCCTTTCGCTTTGTCGGTGCACATTTTGTCCGCGGCGCTGTGCGTCGGCGTGACGATTTCGAACATGCCGGGCGCAAGCTCGATCCGGTGACGAGATGGCTCGCCGGGCTGGCTCCGTCCGGCGTCACTCCCTCCAAAGCCAATCTTCGCGCAAAAAAGGGATGACGATGTCCAAGGCCAAGATTTTCAAGCACAGCGAGTTGACCCTAAAGCCATCGGTCACGCCGACCGGAACGTCTTCGATCGCGCGCGTGATCAATGCCGAGATCAGCCGGACCATGGGCGGCGGCATCGAGTATCTGGAGAACGCCTCGATCGACTGGACCGTGACCTATGACGAGGTGCTGTTCATCCATGAAGGCACGCTGACGATCGAACTGGATGACGGCCGCCACGAATGCCGCCCTGGCGACATCGTCTGGCTGCCCAACGGCACCCACCTCAAATACATCGCCACCGAGCGTACCGGCTATTTTTACTGTCTGTACCCATACGACTGGGCAGCACGGCAAGGGACGGTAGAACCTTGAAGTGGCAGGCATATCATGGATTGGCCCTTCACGGCGCAGTTCCGGGGTAGCGAAACTGCTGTTTTGGCATCTCCGCGCCGACCGGCGCGGCGAAACAGTTCTAGTCACGGAATATGGCCAACCTTTCTCGCCGAAATCTCTGACCGGTGCTATGACCCACTGGTGCGCTCTCGCGGGATTGCCGAAGGGCCTTACGCTGCATGGTCTGCGGAAGTCACTTGGGGTCTATCTCGCCGAAGCGGAGGCATCCACCAGGCAGATGTTGGATGTCTCGGCCATGACGACATTGACCATGCCGAACTCTATTCCCGGGAAGCGTCGCAGGTGCGTTGGCTGTGCAGGGCATGGACCGAGTCGTACGGCTGGTAACGCGCTTGGCGAACCTCGTGGCGAACCTGTCAATAAACCCATTGATAATAATGCCCTTCCCGAGAGATGGGTGACAGTTCATTCTGGATAGATGGGTTACACTTTCGGCCCTTTGCAAGGAGAGCAAGGTGCCTTGGAGGGAGTGTAACGTCATGGAAGAGCGGCTGAAGTTCGTCGCCCGGCTGCTGGACGGCGAGAAGATGGCGATGCTTTGCCGGGAGTTCGATATCTCGCGCAAGACCGGCTACAAGATCCTCACGCGCTACAACGACAGCGGCCTGGAGGGGCTGACGGACCGATCGCGGCGGCCCTATCGCCACGCCAATCAGCTTCCGTTTCAAATCGAGAAGCTGATTGTGCGCCTCAAGCAAGACAAGCCGACATGGGGTGCGCCGAAGATACGCGAGCGGC
>NZ_RZQA01000088.1:0-11898 GCF_004022915.1 Mesorhizobium sp. M7A.F.Ca.US.006.04.2.1 | reverse complement strand
GGCAACTATGCATTCGAGGGTTGTTTCGGCTGCGTAGGCAGTTGCGAGCCGGGCGAAAGCGCGCAAGGCATCGAGGCCGTGGCCGCGCGTCGGATCGTAGTGAAACAGCAGCTGTTGTGGGCCGAGTGCCGCCAGCGTGGAGAGGTTCGCCAGCGCCGTCTCGACATCCTCGGGATAGATGATCACGCCGACATCGGGCAGCCTTGCTCCCGCCTCGCCGAGTTCGACTCTGACCGGTTCGCTGGCCACTGCGGCAGCCGGCGCTTTGCCTTCACCTGCGATGCGCAGGCTGATCGTCTGGCGCAGGGGCTGGCCGGCAGGCAGCACATACGGCCACGGCAGCACCAGCGGCCGCACATAGGTCTTGTAGGAGGCGTCCGACCAGTTGCGCTGGTCCTCCATTTCGAAAGTATCGCCTTCCATCCGGCACTCAGCGGTGACACCAGGCCGAATCTGATGGGAGATGGCGCGGATATCCTTGAAAGGCTGCCAGGGGTCGATCAGCTGGGGAAGTTTCGTCGCCACCACGCTGCCGTCTGTGTGCTCGACCATGACCGGGCTACCGGCGAGGTCGGCGATCGGGTGCAGGATACAGAAGCCGCAGCGGTTGGTTTCGAAATCGTTTTCGGGAAGGGCGCTGACGTCGAAGACCAGACGGCCGTCGGCAGAGCCTTTGATGGTGGCGCGGAAGCCGAGCCGGTTTCCATCGGGGGCCAGGCAGCTTGCCGAATAGCTGACCGAAAAAGCGTCGGCACCCTGCTCGATCACCAGGTCCATCAAATTTGGCTCATAGGTGCCCCAGTCGCGGTCACGCACGATATAGGCGATGGCGCGTAGCACTTCGGTGCCGCCATGCCGAATGGTGCGCAGATTGCCGTTGACGAAGTCGGCGCTGAGCGCGCCTGCGCTGAGCCTGACCGGCTCGGCCTCGACCACGCGCGTGCCGTAAAGGAGGAAGGTATCGGCGGTCATTTCACCGAGGCGTCGAGTTGCACCGGTTGCCGGCTCGCGGCCCCAGCATAGGCGGCCTCGACCAGCGCGAACGTCTTGAGATTGTCCGCGCCCGAGGTCGCCGGTTGTACGCCCTTTGCCAGGCAGTCTACCCAGTGCTGCTGGATGGCGACGACGCTTTCCTGGATGTTGTGCCAGGGCCGCGACGCCCAGGCCAGCAGCGGCGGCGAGACGTCGGTGACGGCCGTGCCGCTCTTGCCGGTGACGGTCAGCCGGTATCCCTGCGCCAGCCGGATCGTGCCGTCGCTGCCATCGATCTCGATCAGCGTTTCGGGAAACGGCTCGGTGGCGAGCTTGGTCGCGTAGCTGCAGTCGACCACGGAGGTTGCGCCGCTCTTGTGGTCCATCAGCATGGTCGCCACATCCTCGCCCGCAATGGCGGGATTGATGCGGGCGATTCGTGTCGTGATGGTCGAGACGTCGCCGAGCAGGAAACGGGCGATATCGAGGATATGGATACCGAGGTCCTCGATGATGAAGCGCTTTCCCGTCGCCAGATAGGGCTGACCGGAAAACACGTCATAGGCCGAGCGGAAGGAGATACGCCCGAAGAAGGGTGTGCCGATCTCGCCGCTATCGAGCACGGTCTGCACCGCCTGGATAGGTGACTGCCAGCGAAAATTCTCATGCACCATCAGCGGAACGCCGGCTTCCGCGCATGCCTTGACCATCGCCTTTGCCTCGGCAAGCGTCGGCGCGAACGGCTTCTGGCAGACCACCGGTACGCGGTGGGCGGCCGCCATTTCGACAAGCGGACGATGGCTGGGCGCGGTGGTGGCGATGTCGACGAAATCCAGGCTTTCGCCGGCAAAAAGGTCCGCCGCATCGGTATAGCGCTTCGCAATGCCGAACTGGCCACCGACGATCCGCAACCGTTCCGGGTCACGGTCGCAGATGGCGATGATCGAGGCGCCCGCTATGTCGCGCCAGGCATGCATCTGGTTGACGGCAAAGAAGCCGCAGCCGATCAGCGCTCCCCGCAGTTCCGCCATGCTCAGCCTGCCTTTGCCATCTGCATCAAGGTGACACGTTGCTGAAGCCGGCGCTGTGCCTGGTCGACGACGACGGCGACGATGATGACGAGGCCCTTGATCACCATCTGCCAGAACGAACTCACGCCCATCATCACCAACCCGTCCGAAAGGATGCCGATGACGAAGGCGCCGACGATGGTGCCGCCGATCGTACCGCGGCCGCCCGACATCGAAGTGCCGCCAAGCACCGCCGCCGCAATGGCGTTGAGCTCGAAGCTTTCGCCCGTCGCCGGATGCGAGGCCATCAGCTCGGACGAGATGATCAGGCCGACGATCGCCGCGCAGAAACCGGAGAACATATAGACGAACATCTTGACCATGTTGACCCGGACGCCCGAAATCCGCGACGCCCGTTCATTGCCGCCGACGGCGAAGATATGGCGACCGAGTGGCGTGTACTTGGCGAGATAGGCGGCTCCCAGTGCAACGACGATGAGGATCCAGATCGCCACCGGCAGGCCAAGCAGCCGACCGGCCCCGAGGAAGCCGAAGCCGGTGGTGCCAAGCTCCGGCTTGCCGACGAGGTTGGGAAAGGTGCGGCCATCCGACGACAGCAGCGCCAGGCCGCGCGCGACATAGAGCACGCCGAGCGTGGCGATGAACGGCGCGACGTTTAGCCTGGTGATCAGCAAGCCGTTGACGGCGCCGATCAATATGCCGACGGCAAGCGTGATCAGCGCGATCTCAAAGACGTTGAAATAGATGGTGTAGCCGATCTGCAGGTCGATGCCGTTGAGCACGAGATACCCGGCCACCATACCGCACAGGCCGACGATCGAACCGACCGAAAGGTCGATGCCGCCGGTGATGATGACGAAGGTCATGCCCATCGCCAGGAACGCATTCAGCGCCACGTGCTTCGACATCAGGATCAGATTGGCGGTCGACAGGAAATTCGGCGCCGCGATCGAGAAGAAGATCAGCACGGCGATCAGCGCAATGAAGGTCCTGAGCTTCATAACTGTCAGCAGCACCGAGCCGCTGGAAGCGGAGGGAGCGGCCGCTTTGGCTGGGATGTCAGTCATGGGCGGTGCTCTCCGTATGTGGGGCTGGTCCGTGGCCAAGCGCCGATGCGGAGACAAGGGCTGCCTCCGTCGCCTCGGAGCGATCGAACATGCCCGTCAGTTTTCCGTTGCTCATCACCGCAATGCGGTCTGACAGCGCCATCACCTCATCGAGATCCGAGGTGGCGAAGAGAATGCCCAATCCATCGCGCGACAGTTTGCGCATCGTGCGGAAGACGTCGGCCTTGGCGCCGACATCGATGCCTCGGCTGGGCTCGTCCATCAACAGCACCTTGGGTTCGGTGAGCAGCGCCTTGCCGATCACCACCTTCTGCTGGTTGCCGCCCGACAGCGACGACACCTCTTGCGCCGGGTCGGCGACCCTGATCGCCAACTCCCGCACCACCTGCGTCACCGCCTGCCTTTCGTCGGCACCACGGATGTGGAACAGGCGGGCAAAGCGCGACAGGCTGGCCAGCGTCAAATTGCTGGCGACCGAAAGGATCGAGACAAGCCCTTCGCGCTGGCGATCCTCGGGGATCAGCGCCAGCCCGCGCCGGATGCGCCGCGTCGTATCGCGCTCCTTGACCTTTCTACCGCCAATGAAGATGTCGCCGGTCGAATGGCCGTGGCGGCCCATGATACAGTCGAACAGTTCGCTGCGCCCGGCGCCCATCAAGCCGTATATGCCGAGGATCTCGCCGGCACGCAGCGACAACGAGACATGGTCGACGGCAAGTCCGCCGGTGGCACGAGGCAGGCAGATCTCCTCGGCACGAAAAATCTCTTCGCCCGGAAGATGGCCGTCGGCCTTGGCGAAGTCCTTGGCGTCGGAGCCGATCATCTGGCGAACGATCCACTGCGTGTCGACGTTCTTCATCTCTTCCTGGCCGGTGATGCGGCCGTCACGCAGCACGGTGATGTAGTCGCCGATGCGGATCAGCTCTTCGAGCCGGTGCGAAATGTAGACGATGGCCACGCCGCGCGCCTTGAGGTCGGCGATCACCTTGAACAGGATCTCGACTTCCGCAGCACTCAGCGCCGAGGTCGGTTCGTCCATGATCAGGATGCGCGCGTCGAGCGAAACCGCCTTGGCGATCTCGACCAGTTGCTGCTGGCCGATACGCAGATCCTCGACCAGCATGTCGGGCCGGATGCCGGCCTGCAGGCGTTCCAGAAATTCCGCAGCGCGGTTTTCCTGTTGCGCGTGGTCGATTTTGCCGAAGCGGTTGGTGATTTCCCGGGTGGCGAAAATATTCTCGGCGACGCTCATATTGCCGAACAGGTTCAGCTCCTGGAACACCATGCCGATGCCACGGTTCACCGCGTCACCGGATGACGAGAAGGAAACCTCTTCGCCTTCCAGCAGGATGCGGCCGGCGGTCGGCCGTTCGACACCGGCGATGATCTTCATCAGCGTCGACTTGCCGGCGCCGTTTTCGCCGACCAGCACGTTGACCGCGCCCTTGCGCACCTCGAAATTGGCGCGCTTGACCGCAACGGTGCCGGAATAGACCTTGGAGACGTCCTCGAGCTTCAGAATGATTTCGCGCTCCGCGATCGCGCTCATGGCTTCGGCCCGATCTCTGCCTCCGCCGGCGTCACCAGCGGCAGGTCCTGGCCGCTCCCCAGCGTATAGGCGCCGAGCACCTTGGCACTGCGGCCTTCCAGCGCCTCGCGCGGCAGCTCGGAAAGCACCGTCTTGTCGGCATAAGCGTTGAAAGCCTTGCCGAACTGGGCGAAGTCGATCTGGTTGGTGAAGTCGTTGAACTGGATGAAGTCCAGGCTGTCGCGCAGCGCGGTACCGCGCACCGCCGGTCCGATCTGCACCCGTGCATCGGCTTTGCCGTCGCCGTCGACATCGACGTCGACCGTTGCCGCACGCGACTGTGTGTTGGCCGCGATAATCTTGCCTTCCAGCCGAACCGCGAAAGTCCAAGGCGAATTCGCCTGCTTGTTCGCATTGCCGTATTTGGCGCCGGCAGCCGCTGGGTCGGTTGTCGCCAGGGTGTGAACCTGCGCAAACGCTCCGGCTTTCTGCTGGAGATAGGGCACGACCTTTGCCGCCCATATCTCTTCGACCATCTGGTCTGGATTGAAGGTGGCAGCGTTGTTGCCGTCGTCCGATTTCGTCGGCAGGATCTTGCAGCCGGTCAGGCTGATGCCGACCATCACGGTAAGGATCGGCCAGTTCGGCTTGGTGTTCAGCATGGCGGCCTGTCGTTCAGCATCGTGGGCGGCCCACGGAAAATGGCGGCGAGGGGCGATCCTGGGTTCGCCCCTCGCTATTCAAATCACGCTGGCTCAGTTCGTCAGCGCGAAGGTCTCCAGCTTGGCGGCATTGTCGCCATTGACCAGAACGCAGTCCATCAATTGCTTTTCCTTGGCCGGCGACTTCTTGTTCTTGATGAAGTCGTTGGCCTGCTCGACCGCCATCTGCGCCTGCGCGAAGGCGGGCTGCAGCACCGTTGCCTTGATGCCGCCCGAGGTGATGGAGTCGCGAACATCGTTCGATCCGTCGAAGCCGACGACGATGACATCCTTGCGGTTCGCCGCGGCAAGTGCCGCATAGGCGCCCATCGCCATCGTATCGTTGCCGGAGATCACGCCCTTGATGTTGGGGTTGGCCTGCAGGATCGATTCCATCTTGGAATAGGCTTCCGTCTGGCTCCAGTTGGCCGACTGCTGGGCGACCATCTTCAGGTCCGGATAGTCGTCGATGACGTCGTGATAGCCCTTGGAACGAATGCCGGCATTGGTGTCGGATTCCTTGCCGACCAGCTCGACGAAATTGCCCTTCTCACCCATCAGCTTGACGAATTCCTGCGCGCCGAGCTGGGCGCCCTGGTAGTTGTTGGAGACGATCTGCGCGACGGCAACGCCGGTGGCGTTGATCTCGCGGTCGATCAGGAAGGACGGAATGCCTGCGTCCTTGGCTTTCTGTACCGCGGCGACGGTGGCGTCGGCGCCGGCATTGTCGAGGATGATCGCCTTGGCGCCGCGGCCGATCGCGGTGTCGATCAGCTCGGACTGCTTGTTGGCGTCGTCGTCATGGACCAGCACCAGCGCCTCGTAGCCGAGTTCCTTGGCCTTGGCTTCGGCGCCGACGGCTTCCGCCTTGAAGAACGGATTGTCGTGCGAGGGCGTGATGATGGCGATGAGATCCGCCGCGTAGGCGGGCACGGTCGTGCCAAGCGCCAGCATGCCGGCGAAAGCCGCAAGCGTCATTCTTCGTGTAAGTTTCATGAAGTCCTCCCGTTTGAAAAATTGCCTTGGTTACCCAAAGCATCTGTCGGCATCCGAATTCGTCAGGCGGCGCGGGCGGCGGATCGCTTTTGGGCTAAAGAGCCGTTTGCCGGCTTCCCCTCCACGGATCGTTGCTCCCCAGCCATCCTCCACTCGCCCAGGCATCGTACTCCTGCGAAAACCCTGTCAATCCGAGCCATGAACAGCTAAGCCAACTGGTATGATGAGTCAACCACGAATTCAGGTGATATGTACCTGATGAGCTACGATGCCGAGCGTCGGCAGCGGTACGGCGACGCGTCACGGCGCTGCGGCAGCGCCTCTCCTCTTCAGGTGATACGCTGAATGCTGGCGGCGATCTCTTCCGGCTCGAACACGCGCTTCCAGTCGTCCCGCATCAGCACCGGCTTGCCGAACTCGATCGCCTTGTTGCAGGCATCCGAGAAAACGCCCTTGGTCTCGCCGAAAATGACGGCGCCCAGCACGTTCATATGGCCGAGCAGGAAGTCGAGCGCCGCCTGCTGGTCGACGCCGCGTGCCACGACCTCGTCGACGGCTTCCTTCATGACCACCAGCAACGAGGCGCACACCGTCTCCGAAAGCCCGGGTTCCAGCAGCGCCATCTGTTCGACGCTGACGCGGTGCGAACGCATGACCGGCGCCCAGATGATCTTCGCGATCGCCTCGCCCTTGGCGTAATCCTCTTCCGGCCCCTGCATCAAGGCGCTGACCATATGCTGCTTGGCCTTGACGCCGCCGAAATAGTCCTTCTTTGCCGCCATATCTGTTTCGTCGTTGAAGATCGGCGGATGGCAGGGGTGGGTGACGAAATAGGTGAGGTCCGGTCGATTCGGCAGGTGGCCGGCGAAGGGTGCCGCCGCGTCGAGCACCACCACCATGGTGCCCGGCGCCAGCTTGCTCTCGATGCTGGTCGCCACCTTGCCGATATGCGTGTCGGGAACGGCCAGGATCACCACATCGGCGCCCTTGAGCGCTTCGTCGGCGCTGACAGTATCGAAACCCAGCCCGGTCTTCAGCCGTTCGCGGCCGGCATCGCTGACCTCGACATGGCGTATTGTGTAGGGCGACCCGCGAAAATTGGTCGACAGGCGGTAGCCCATTTTCCCACCGGCACCGAACAGCGCAATCGTTGTCATTTGGTCACTACTCCTGATCTCAGCGGACGGTATCGCCCGTCGTCAACTGATCAACTGGTATAATCACGCTACCAGATTTTGGCAATCCGATAATGACAATGAGGATGCGGGTCATGTGCTTCGCCGCGTCATCGGCTGCCGCCCTCAAGCACGAGAACCATGGATGACGCGCTCGGGATATGACCTCTAGATCACCAGAAGAAGCCCGCGCTTGCCCGCTGAGTGCGCATGAGCGCTGCTCTGCCATCCCCAGAAATAGGAGGCATGTGATAAGCGGTCGGAGGTCGGGCCGGGCGCTACTTCAAAAGATCGACCAGCATGTCGAAAGCCGCATCGATATCGCCGCGAACTGCCGCCTGAACTGCCTGCTCGTTTCGGTCGCGCAGGGCCGCAAACATCTGTTGATGGTATGTGTTCGCGGTCGAGTAGGATCCATGCAGCATATTGAAATAGGGGCTGATCTGCAGCCACAGATCCTTGATGATCTTGAGCAGGGTTTCGGATCCCGCTGCTCGGTAGATTGCGAAGTGGAAGGTATAATTCGCCCTGAGATAGGCCTTTACGTCGTCCGCGCCATTCGCTCGTTCCAGTGAGTCCAGATCGCGCGCGAAAATCGCAAGGTCCGCCTCGCTGCGGTTCTGTGAGGCCCAGCCGGCGGCGATGGCCTCTATCTCAAAACGTACATTGCGCAAATCGGTGAGCCGCTCGCGGCTGAGCGCCGGAATACCAATGGAGCGCCCGGATACTACCGTCAGCGCGTTGGCTGCCGTCAGGCGCCGCAGCGCTTCCCTGACCGGCATCGGACTGACGCCAAAGGCGTCGGCGAGGCTCTGAACCGTGACCATCTCGCCCGGCACGATGCTGCCGTCGAGGATCAACTCGGTGACCTGATTGTAGACCCGGTCCTGCAGAGTTTCCTTGGACAGTGGAATGATCTCGACACCAGGCTTCCTGAACGCCGATCCAGCCATCTCCTGTCAACCTTCCCGCCTGAGGGCGACACCTGCTTGTGTGGTCGTGTCGGAATGCAAGGTTCGTGGTGCCACGTCAAGCGGCTGACACGGCCGGTTTTGATATAAACGATTTCATCATTGATATTTGATCAAATCATGATACGGTCGCTGGCATCGAATGACAAGGGTTTACGTTTTGTGCCCTTGGGAGGCATTCGGTCGTTCTGTTTGGGAGGAGTTCCACATGGGTATCGGATCGAAAGTCCGGCGGCTCGCGCTGCTGGCCGGCATGGCTGCGTGCGCCTTCGGCCTGTCCGCCGCGCAGGCCGCCGAGAAGCACAAGATCTTTCTCAGCATGAGCTACATCGGCAATGATTGGCAGGCGGAGGCGGCCAACATGGTCAAGGCCATGGCCGCTCATAAGAGCCTGGCCGACAAGGTCGACCTGCAGGTCCAGGTCGCTGGCCCCAACGCGCAACGCCAGATTCAGCAGATCAACGCAATGGTGCAAAGCGGCGCCGAAGCCATCGTCGTGTATCCGATCTCGCCGACCGCGCTCAACCAGGTCGTCAAGAATGCCTGCGACAAGGGCGTGAAGGTCTTTGCGTACGACGCCGAGATCACCGAGCCTTGCGCCTACAACGTCCACATAGACCAGCTGGAAGCGGGCAGGGTGACCGCCGAATGGCTGGTCAAGAAGCTCAACGGCAAGGGCAACATCATCGCCATCACGGGCGTCCCGGGAACATCCGTTGACGATCAGCGGACAAAGGCCGCCAAGGAAGTCTTCGCCAAGTATCCTGATATCAAGATCGTCGGCGAGGCTGTCGGCATGTGGAGCCAGGCGGTCGCCCGCACCGAACTTTCGAAAATCCTGGCCACCCGCAATTGGGACGACATCAACGGACTGTGGATGCAGGTCGGCTGCTTCACCGCCAACTCGATGCAGCTCGAGGCTGGCAAGAAGACCAGCGAACTCCTGCCTTGCGCCGGCGAAGGTTCCAATGGCGGCCGCATCCAGATGCTGCCGGAGGGCACCGAAGTCGAAGGTGCCGCTCCTCCTTATGCACCGGCGGGCGCACAACGCATTTCCTATGCCTCGCCGCCTTATTCGGGTGCGCTGGCGCTGAAGCTTGCCGTCGAGGCGATCGAAGGCAAGGACGTGCCCAAGACCACCATCCTGCCGCTGCCGGTCGTTACCAATGAGACGATCAAGCTGTGCGACGAAGGCACATGGGCGGAGATGAAGGCCGGCTGCAACGCCTTCAAGCCGTCGCTGGTCTCCAATCCGGGCTGGTTTGCCTCGATCTTCTCGGACCAGACACCCGAGGTCGGCCTTAATGCTGCCCTCGTCGGACAACCGGAGAACTAAGCCTCCCAAGGCCCGTGTGACGATGCACGGACAACTGTCCGTGCGTCGTCAATCCATGCCAAGCCGGCGATCGAGGACAATGACAGAACACTCCGAGCTCCCCGCCATCGAGATCGACGGCATCAGCAAGGCGTTCGGCCCGACCGTCGCGCTGGACGGCGTGTCGTTTGCGATCGCGCCCGGCAGTGTCCATGCCCTGCTCGGTGAAAACGGAGCCGGCAAGTCGACACTGGTGAAGCTGCTGTCCGGGCTGGTCCGGCCGAGCCAAGGCCATGTCCGTGTCTTCGGCAAGGAGATCGCTTACGGCGCACCGCGCGCAGCACATGCGCTCGGCATGCAGACAGCATTCCAGGAGATGACCCTGGTGCGCGATCTCTCCGTGCTCGACAACATGCTGCTGCCTTACGCCCCCGTCGGCATCTCCGGCCTGATCCGCCGCGGTGCCGCCCGCAAGGCCGTCCGCCGCCATATCGAAGATCTCGGTTTTTCCGTCGATCTCGATGCCGAGGTGAGCGAGCTCGAGCTTTCGGTGCGCCAGAAGATCGAGATCGCGCGCGCCGTCTACCGCAAGCCGCGCATCCTTTTGCTCGACGAACCGACCTCGACGCTCGCCGGACGCGACGTCGACTGGCTGGGCGACATCATCGCCAGGCTGAAGGCGGCAGGCACCACTATCGTCTTCATCACCCACCGCATGCGCGAGGTCCGCGCTTTGTGCGACACGCTGACGATCCTGAGAAACGGCCGCCACATCGTCACCGCGCCGGTCGCCGATGTCTCGGATGCCGACGTCATCGAAAAGATCATCGGCCGCAGCATCGAGCAGACCTTTCCGCCCAAGCCGGACAGCGCCCAGGCCTTCGGTCCGCCGGTTCTGGGCGTGCGCGACCTCAAGGTCGGGCGCAAGCTCGACGGCGCCGGCTTCGATCTGCGCAAGGGCGAAATCCTCGGCGTCGCCGGGTTGCAAGGCATGGGCCAGCAGGACCTGTTCCTGGCCTGCTTTGGCATGGCCGAGATCGAGCGCGGCCACATCCTCGTCGACGGCCGCAAGGTCTGGCTCGGTTCGCCGGCCGATGCCTTGCGCCCCAACATGGCCATCGGCCTGGTGCCGGAAGACCGCAAATCCGAAGGCCTGTTCCTGAAATTGTCGGGCAGCCAGAACGCCACGCTGCCGGTGATATCGCGCTTCACACGGCTAGGCCTTGTCGACGCGCAAGCCGAGACCCGCTCCGTCGAGGCGGCATTCGCCACTGTCGAGGTCGACCGCCGAGCGCTGTGGACGCGGGCCGGTGCGTTTTCCGGCGGCAACCAGCAGAAGATAGCCATCGCCAAGTGGCTGGTGGCGCAGAGCCGCATCCTGCTGTTGTTCGATCCCACCCGAGGCATCGACGTCGGCACCAAGCACGAGCTTTATGTGATGATGCGAAACTACGTGGCTTCGGGCGGTTCGATCCTGCTGCACTCGACGGAGATCCCCGAACTCGTTCACCAATGCGACAGGGTGCTGGTCCTCTATGACGGGCGCATCGCCGCCGAACTCGAAGGCGACGCTATCACCGAACCGGCCATCATGCGCCCGGCGCTCGGCCATGCCGGGGAAGCCGCCGCATGAGCAGCGCAGCAGCCTCATCCCCTGTTCCCGGCGGCTTCGGACTGCGCCGTGCGCTGATGCGCAATCGCGGCGCGCTGATCGCCGCGGCCGTCCTGGCGATCCTGCTCTTCGTCGTCGACTGGATCAGCGCCGGGCCGCTGACCTATTTCGATGTGTCGTTCCTGTCGAGCGGCGGCGCCACCTCGGCGCTCGCGGCGATCGGCCAGACGATCGTGATCCTGTCGGGCGGCTTCGACCTGTCCGCCGGCGCGGTGATATCGCTCGTCAATGCCGTGCTGGCATCGAGCATGGATCCGATGGCGCCGGGCGCAAGCATCCTCCTGTGGACGGCCGTCGGCATCGGCGTCGGCATGGCGGTGGGCGCCTTCAACGGCTTCTTCATCGCGGTGCTGCGCATGCAGCCGATCGTGGTGACGCTGTCGACCATGTTCATCCTGCAAGGCGTCACGCTGCTGGTGATGGACAAGCCCGGCGGCTTCGTGTCGACCGATCTCGGCACCTTCTATCTC
>NZ_RZQA01000889.1:0-2492 GCF_004022915.1 Mesorhizobium sp. M7A.F.Ca.US.006.04.2.1 | reverse complement strand
CCTTTGGCATGGCGCCGGTGGTGCTGCCGACCAATATGTCGCGCGCGGCGCCTGATGCGCTGGAGGCAGCGGGCAGCCTGATGGTCACCTCTTTCCAAATTGCCATCACCATCGGCGCGGTTGTCGGCGGCTATGTCGTGGACACCTATGGCGCGACTGGGCCTTTGACTCTGACTGCTATCCTTGCCGCATCGACCGCTGTCTTGGCGCTGCTGCAGCCTCGCAGCTGAACTTTGCAGCCGCCGATACAGTAGCCTCAAATCCTGCCGCCAGCGATGTTGCAGGCGCGATACACAAGTTGAGGCCGGGAACACGTTGCATCTTGCCGCAATCGAAGGCTAAGGACGCTCGGCTTCGGCCATTGGAGGGTGATCGACGATCAAGTCGCGCCCTTTTTGAGGAGATGACTGACATGAAGAAGTTTTTGTTTGTTGCCGTCGGCCTGGCGGTGCTTGCCGGTTCGGCTTGCTCGAAGGCGCCTGAGTGCACGGCGGAGATCGCGACCAAGAAGGCGCAGGACATGGCTGCAGCACTTCAGGAGGCGATCACCAAGGACCCGGCCAAGGCGGCTGATCTGACCGCCAAGGTCCAGGCGGTGACAACCAAGTATCAGGGCGCCACGACATTGGCCGACGCCTGCAAGGCCTATGACGAAGTGACGGCCGCGATCAAGGGCTGACACCCTGATTTGAGATCAAGGCCTAAGCGCCTGATTCGATGGGCTCAAGTGAGAGGGCGGTGACCGTTGGGTCGCCGCCTTTTTCCTTGGTTTTTTCAGTTCGGCGCGATGGAGCCGACTTCGACCGCGTCGACCCGCTTCAGGCTCATGCCGATCACCGGCACCAATTGGTCGTTGACGCGCACGGCGATAGTCACCGTCATCGAATTGTCGTCAGGGATGCGAGCCTGCATGACGCCGCGCAGCTGGTTGCGGTTGATGGTGAAGACCACCTTGCGGGGATCGACGACGTTGCCGCCGATGATGTCGAGGCCGGAACCGGTCGCGCCACCCATGAAGCTGCCCTTGTAGCCCTCGCGGCCCTTGCGCTCGATTTTGGCCGACATTGGCTGGGTGAACACACCGACCCGGCAGCCGCCGTCGAGCGACATGCCGACCTTGCCGTCGGGCGTCGAGCCGGTGAAGCTGCAGTTGAACTTGGTGCCCTTGTACTTGCCGGCGACGATTTCGCCGGGACCGATCCACTTGCCTTCGGCAGACTGGAAGAACTGCTTGTCCGGCTCCGCCGCAGAGGCCACTCCGGCAATGCCGACGACTGTCGTAATCACCGTTGCCAGGGACAGGACGCTGGATAGAATTACGCTTTTCATCGACGACACCCGGCAACAAAGATGCTGTTTGGAACCGGTCTGACCATGAACAAGATTGGTTAATGCTTCGTCACCGCGGGGCCGCCGCAGAGCAGTCCGGTAACGATTCCGAATGCCCGGACACTCCAGCCCGGCTCACTTGCCGGAGGGGGTCGTTGCACCGTCTTTCCTGGTTGCGAACGATGTCAGCGCCGAGAGGAAGTCGCCCAATCCGGGACGTTTGGCGGCGCTGAAGGGCAGGGGTCGAGCCGTCTCCATCGCGGCGATGCCGATGCGCGCCGTCATCATGCCGTTGACGACGCCCTCGCCAAGCTTGGCCGAAAGACGCGCGGCCAGGCCGTGGCCAACGATCTGCTGGACGACACTGTCGCCGACCGCGATCGAACCGGTGACCGCCAGATGCGCCAGAACGCTGCGCGCCAGGCGGAAGAAACCCAGCGTTCCCGGCCGTCCGCCATAGAGTTCCGACAGGCGCCGAATGAGCCGCCCGGCCTCGAACACGACATAGGCAACATCGACCAGTGCGCGTGGACTGACCGCCGTCACCAGCGAGACGCGTTTGGCAGCTTCGAGAATCATCACTTTCGCTCTGGCATCGAGTGGTCCGAGAATTTCAGCCTCCGCCAGGCGCACGAGATTGCCGCCGTCGATGATTTCGCCGCGCAATTCGGCCAGCGCGCGCCGGCCGGCCGCGGTCTCGGGTTTGGCCGAGACAAAGGCCGACAATTCGTCGACGACCGATCGTGCCGCCTTGGGATCGTCGCGGGCGATCGCATCGAGCGCCCGCTTCTGCAGCTTTTCGACCTCGGCGAGGCGGGCGATCGCCAGGAATTCGCGAATCAGGATCACCACAAGCGCCAGCACGGCGATGGCGGCCATGCCGGCGGCCAGCCAGCCCAGCCACTCAGCGCGCGCAAAGAGGTCGCGTATGAGCTGGTCGGTCCACAGGCCGACCGCCAGCGAAACCAGCACGCCGAAGGCGCCGAAGAAGATGCTGCCGAGCAGCGAGCGTTTCCTGGGGGCGACGGCTGGTGGCGGCTCCGCGGCAATGATGTCGGGCTCGTCGAAGACATCGACTTTCGCCGGAATGACCATCGCGACATGGGTTTTCATCGCGCGGGGTTTGCGCTGGGTGTCGGCCTGGATGTTGCGCGGCTCAGGGG
>NZ_RZQA01000888.1:0-2493 GCF_004022915.1 Mesorhizobium sp. M7A.F.Ca.US.006.04.2.1 | reverse complement strand
TTCCCAATCGAACCGTCGGCAGCGACGTAAGCTGCGTGCCGACGAGTTCAAGCCAGGTCCGGCTCCGCAAATGTTCCAGGCGGGCGACAAGTGACGCCGCTTGCACCAGATCGTCGTTCAAACGAGCTTTCCAAATGAGCGACCAACGTCCAGCCAACACGCAGTCGGTGCTCCACCAGAACATAGAGGCACTGGTCGAGCACAGGCGACAACAGGAGGAGCACCAAAGCGTTCAGGTGCGGATTGCCGGCGCTATTTCGCGCTTCGCGGGGAGCATGATTGTCGTCTATCTGCATCTCGCAATCCTCGTGGCCTGGATCCTTGCAAACCTAGGCGCGATACCAGCCATCCCAGCTTGGGACCCAACTTTCGTGATCCTGGCCATGGTCGCTTCCGTCGAGGCAATCTTCCTGTCTACCTTCGTGCTGATCAATCAGAACAGAATGGCCGAACACAGCGAGCGCCGAGCGGAACTGGATTTGCAGATCAGCCTCCTTAACGAACATGAAACCACGCGGCTGATCGAGATGGTGGCTGCCTTGGCGGTGCGTCTGAATGTCTCCACCCCGGCCGACAAAGAGCTGCGGCAACTGGCAGAGAATGTCGATCCCCGAAAGGTGATGACCCAAATCCAGCAGGCTTCTGAAGATCAGCAGGAAGCTTGATCAAAGCGACCGCGCCGGCAAGCCGCCGCAGCGTACCAACCCGACACGAGCTTACAGCGAGAAACCATTCGCGCGGCTGCTGTAGGCCTGCAATCGTCCTCATCGTCTGGCACTTGGCTGTCGAAGCACCAAGCCCGTCTTGGCGTTGTCCAAGGCGACCTCAGGACGTCAATCGATCGCGGCAGCGTATCAGCGGCGATAGCGAGGTACACTGGGGAGCCGAAGGTGTTCCCAACAGCATAATATGATCACCAAGCCCTTCTTTCTGCCGCAGATCATAACGGCCGTACCTCAACTCTTAAATGCTCAGCAAGGTCCAGAAACTCACATCCAGGATTCGGATCTTGGCCCGAGCTGCTGACTGGATCGCACGCCGGCAAGTCTTACATGCCGTATCCTGCGCCGTGCTTCTGGCTCTTGGCCAATTATTTTCGCCTCACCAAAACTCCCGGAACATTCTGTCCATCCTGCGTTGGGCCGCGCCGGACAATCCCTCTTGCACAATCGCCTGTTGCCCGGCATCGGAAGCTGGATCCCCACAGCTTCAGCCCGCCTCGGCTCCCCACCCGAGGCGGGCGGCGCGGAGTTGATGCAAGCATAGAGACGCCTTCACCCCATCAGAGCTGGCCGTACTGAGCCGCGTTTTGGCGCGCAGCAACCCCAAAAAACGAGACCGAAACCAAGAGAGAACGGAGTGCATCGCGCATCCTGGCTTACTACCAAGCTGGGATAACGGACGAGGACAAACTCGAACAGCTTTCTCGACAATCCCTCGCGTGGTTATCGTCATTTCGGCAATTCAGCATGTGCACATACTAACTCCGGCGGACGGGCCACCGCGCGGCATGGCCCGACGCACAGAGCGTTCTGCCGGCGTCGAGCGTGATTCAAGGTGACAGAATCACAGCCGCCAGTTCTTAGGGCAGCTAGGAAGCAATGCATCAACGCCGCACCGGCTGCCCCGTCCTGGAACACTTTAATGCGCGCCGCCAGGAACGGGGTCGCCGTGCTGACGTTCTTCTGGGGACAAGGTGAGATTTCAGTGAACAGGCATATTTCGCGGACGGATGTCGAACAAATCGATCACACGGATGACAGCGGGTTTACGATAGAGCACGGCGTCCCGCCATCTTCAGCTATCGCGGCAGCGCTGGCCGGTGGGCTGGAGGCCAGCCGGCACAAGCACATTATCCATATAACTGCCTCGGAACGCAGCGCCGACGAGATCGTCGGGGCTTTGCGTCAGTTCCTGCCGCACGCGGAGATCATCTTGCTGCCGTCCTGGGATTGCCTGCCTTACGACAGGGTGTGGCCCACACGCGCCAATATGGGGCGGAGGCTTCGTGCGTTGTGTCACATGGCAACGAAGCCCGATCGTGCGCGCATCGCTGTAATGTCGATCGAAGCCAGTCTGCAGCGGGTGCCGCCCGCCCAGGTCATTGCTGGCGGTTTCGCAATTCTGGAGGTGGGACAAAAGTTCGACCGGGATGATTTCAGAACAAGGTCCGAAGCTTTTGGCTATGTCGTCGACGAGAGGGTCGACGAACCGGGTGAAATAGCTTTTCGGGGCGATCTCATGGACATCTTCCCCGCTGGCGCGGAGGACCCCGTTCGCGTCGTCCTTGGCCCAGACAGCTGCATTCGAGAGCTCAAGACCTACGATCCGATCAGTCAGCTCAGCGACCAGGTTCGAGACTCGATTGCTGTCGGACCGGCATCCGAGCTGATGTTTAAAGCTGGTGATCATCCTGAGCTGACAGCGATGCGCGCGACGTCGATGGAAGAGCGCCTGGTCGCATTATATGGCGCGATGCCATCTGTCTTCGAC
>NZ_RZQA01000887.1:0-2499 GCF_004022915.1 Mesorhizobium sp. M7A.F.Ca.US.006.04.2.1 | reverse complement strand
CTCCATCCGGAGGTCAGAACAAGCGACGCCTCAAACATCTGCGCACCGATCTCATCGCGTACCTTGACGGTTATCTTGACGAAATCGCAGTCGGGCATTTCGTCTTGGGCGACATCCTGCAAAATACGAATTGCTTCCGCTCTGGCTTGTTCCCGGGATTCGAACAGCTGCCCGTCATCGTCGGGTACCGCGCCGTCACCGTTTTGAAGATCAAAATAGTACCGTTTCATTTTTCCTGCCGCGCTGGGACATCTGGCGTTTCAATGATTCCGCTTCATGGTGGTTCCTGCCCGCTGGCCGTGCTGGTGACGACGTGGTCGTTCAACGCACCGCAGGGCGAAGCGCCGATATGAAAAGCACCAGCAACGCCAAGGCGTTGAGGCCTGCGGCGATGGCATGCGAATACTCCCATTGGCGCCGCAGCAGCTCCCAGTTTTCAGGGAGGACAGTCCAGTTCCGGGTCGCCTGATTGATTGGATAGGTCAGCGTCCAGAAGGCAAACTGCGTGGCGCCGATGCTTAGAAAGGCGACAACAACCAAGCCGAAAGATGCGCTCGCTCGATAGAGCAGGATCGCCAGGGCGGCCGTGGAGAGCAATGCTCCCAGCACCACGATGCCGAACAGGCTCCATCCATCATAGGCGCGCTGCGCAGCCAGATAGTTTGGCCCGTCGAGCTTCATCTTGTTGAACATGGCGAAGAAATGCGCGGCGGCCGGAGCGAAAGCCAGTGCAACGAAAATGAAGCTGACCACTCTCAGACTATAGATTGCCATGTCGGTCTCCTCTCAGGAGACAGCTAGGGCAATCGCCAAGGTTGAAAAGGTCGCTTTAACGGCGGCTTCCGCCCGCGATCGTATGATCTCAAGCGGGGTCGTTTTTTAGCACTCACGCATCTATCTCGGAACATTTTTTTTGGGTGCTGGTTCTACCCAGTGAAGGGACGAACCTTACCCAGGGAGATTTCCCATGAAACGTGTTCTCATTACCAGCATGCTGGCCATCGGGCTCGGCTGTGGAACGGCGGTGGCTCAGACACAACAGACCGAAAGCCAATCTGGCGCAGACGCCAACTGCGCTTCCGGGCAGGCTGACTGCCAGAACGGCTCCAAGATGGGCGAGCAGGCCCAGGGCAAAGCCAAGCTGAAGACCGACGAGCAGGCTCAGGGCAAGGCCGGCACCACCACCGACCAGCAGGCCCAGGGCAAGGCCAAGCTGAAGACCGATGAGCAGGCTCAGGGCAAGGCCAGCACCACCGACCAGCAGGCCCAGGGCAAAGCCAAGCTGAAGACCGACGAGCAGGCTCAGGGCAAGACCAAGATGCAGACCGACGAGCAGGCTCAGGGCAAGGCCGGCACCACCACCGACCAGCAGGCCCAGGGCAAGACCAAGATGCAGACCGACGAGCAGGCTCAGGGCAAGACCGGCACCACCACCGACCAGCAGGCCCAGGGCAAGGCCTCGACACAGGATACGACGTCGACCGGTTCCATCAACAACGTGACGGTGGAGCAGAAAACCCAAGTCACTCAGATTATCCGGGAGACGAAGGTCGAGCCTGTGTCCAATGTCAATTTTGACATCAGCGTCGGCGTCGAAGTTCCGCGGCACAAGGTCAGGCTGCATCGGCTGCCGGCTCGTATCGTCAAGATCGTTCCCGCTTACGAAAGCTACGAGTATTTCGTGCTTGCGGACGGTCGGATCGTCATCGTTGATCCGGATACGTTCAAGATCGTGCTGATTTTGACCTGATATGTCCGACGAGTGGTCCGCCCTCCAGAGGGCGGACCGTCATTGCCGGACTGCTATGGATTCAAAGCAACTCCGAAGAGAACCGCAAGCGGCAGGTGATACAATCTGCCACCGCATGGCAGACTCGGCTAGAGACGCCCGAGCACGACCAGGATTATGACTATAAGCAGCAGAAGACCGAGGCCGCCGCCCCCGTAATAGCCGGTGCCGTAGAATGGCCCGCCGCCAAGTCCACTAAAGCCGCCAAGCAATGCGATAATCAGAATGATGATAAGAATTGTGCCGAGACCCATGACTTGCTCTCCTGTTTGCGGCTTCGCGCCGTGTAGACGGAGCGGCGGTCGCCGGCTGATGAGAATATGAACTCGCTACAAGCCTTCCTGTTCCCGATTGAGACCTCATCGACGCTGCAAGGTCTGGCCGCTCAAAGTTGTTTAGGCGAACAAAGGTCATCCCGAGACGCCCGAGTAGCCCCGGTCTTTCAGCAATCCAGCGAGATGGGCGGCGTTTGAGGCTGCCATTTCGATCGCACCCGAGACTTTTTCCGGAGTTGCCGGCAGGTCGACATAGTTGACGTCCTCCATCGCCTCGCCAACCCAGTAGACCCCGCCATTGGCCGGGATGGTGAAGCCGACATCGTTCAATGCCTGAAAGCATTCCGCGTGGCAGTGATGCGCACCGTCCTCATTACCGACGATGGCCACCAGGGCCACCTTTCCTGCTGCCGGCATTCGCCCTCTGTCATCCGT
>NZ_RZQA01000886.1:0-2506 GCF_004022915.1 Mesorhizobium sp. M7A.F.Ca.US.006.04.2.1 | reverse complement strand
GAGCACATAGCGTTGCGCATGCGCATAGCGGCGTGACGGCAGCAGCGCAAAATCGCCATCGCCAGCCAGCGTCTCGACGGAAAACGCGAACAGGCCATCCGTGGCCAGCAGGCCGGCAATCGTCTTCACCACGCCGCCCAGCGCACCGACATAGATGAAAACATCGGCCACCGTCACCAGATCGGCTTTCGGACCGGCATAGGGAAGATCCCGCAGATCGGCCTTGTCGAGGAAATCGTAGACGCCCTTGGCCCGCGCCTTTCTCAGCATTTTGGCCGAAATGTCATACCCCTCCAGCCGGTCGGCGATCGGCCGCAGCCTCTGCCCCATCAGGCCTGTGCCGCAGCCGAGATCGAGCGCCAGCGCGAAGCGGCCCGGCCTTGCCGCTCGAATGGCCTGGTCGAGCATCCCAGGCAGGCGGTAACCCAGCCTGCCGACCAGGGACTCGTCGAAGCTCTCGGCATAATGGTCGAACAAGGTCTCGACGAAGGCGCTGGGGAGCGCATCGACCGCCGGCGCCATGCCGATCAATTGCAGGTTCAGTGCAGCGCCTTGACGATCCGATGGATCGAGTTGCAACGACATCGTCCACGCCTGTGCGGCCAGATCCGCCGCGCCCGCCGCCTGCTGCATCTCGCCGAGGCGAAACCAGCCCATCGCCCATTGCGGCGTTATTTCCAGTGCACCGAGCAGCAATTCCGCCGCCGCCGCATGATCGCCATCAGCGTGCAGCATCTCGGCATAGTCGGCGCGGCGATCGGCGTTCAAGTCGCCTGACGAGGCCTGAAGCGGTTTCATGGCGGCGGGTCCTGCCGGCGGATCGAGCCGGCGGTGCTCTATGCGGGAGTCAGCAGTGACTTACAACAGGCTTCCCGCCGCGGAATTATATCCTATCTTGGAGACCATGCGCACCAGTGTTCTGCTTCATCCCCGGCCCGAGGGCCTCTATTGCCCGCCGGGCGATTTCTTCATCGACCCGGTGCGGCCGGTCAACAGGGCACTGATCACGCATGGCCATTCCGACCACGCGCGTTCCGGCCACCGCTCGGTGCTGGCGACGCAGCAGACGCTCGACATTATGGGGCTGCGCTACGGCGAGGATTTCGCTGGAACAACACAAGCGGCAAGGCTCGGCGAGACGATTGCCCTCGATGGCGTCAGCGTCAGCTTCCATCCGGCCGGCCATGTGCTGGGCTCGGCGCAGATAGCGGTCGAGCATCAGGGCACGCGCATCGTCGCTTCCGGCGACTACAAGCGGCAGAGGGACGCGACCTGCGCGCCATTCGAGCCGATCCCGTGCGATGTGTTCATCACCGAAGCGACGTTCGGCCTGCCGGTGTTTCGCCATCCCCCCGACACCGAAGAAATCGCCCGCCTGCTGAAATCGGCCGCGCAGTTCCCCGAACGCTCGCATCTGGTCGGCGCCTATGCGCTGGGCAAGGCGCAACGGGTGATGCGGCTGTTGCGCGACGCCGGCTACGACAGGCCGCTCTACATCCATGGCGCGCTGGCCAAGCTCAGTGAGTACTACCAGAGCCAAGGCATCGATCTCGGCACCCTCGAACCGGCGACCGTCGAAAGCGGCGGCAAGGATGATTTTGCCGGCGCCATCGTCGTCGGCCCGCCTTCGGCCTTCGCGGATCGCTGGGCGCGGCGGTTTCCCGATCCGATCTCGTGCTTTGCGTCAGGCTGGATGCGTATCCGCCAGCGCGCCAAGCAGGGCGGCGTCGAACTGCCGCTGATCATCTCGGACCATGCCGACTGGGATGAGCTGACCGCCACCATCAAGGAGACCGGAGCCGAAGAGGTCTGGGTGACGCATGGCCGCGAGGAGGCGCTGGTCCGCTGGTGCGAGCTCAAAGGCATCGCGGCGCGGCCGCTGCACCTGGTGGGCTACGAGGACGAGGGCGATTGATGACACCTTTGGCTGATTTTGCGCCCTACGGCGCCCCCCTCTGTCCTGCCGGACATCTCCCCCTCAAGGGGGGAGATCGGCTGCTTCGACGCTGCGCTCATTCTCGCGACGTTGGAGATTGGCGAAAGCAGTGGGGATATCCAATCTCCCCCCTTGAGGGGGAGATGTCCGGCAGGACAGAGGGGGGCGCGACAGAACGCGACGTTCCCAGATTGGCGAGGTTCACGCCGCCATGAACCGCTTCGCCGAACTTCTCGACCGCCTGGTGCTGACGCCGTCGCGCAACGGCAAGCTGACCTTGCTGACCGACTATTTCCGCAGCGTCGAGGATCCCGATCGCGGCCTGGCGCTGGCTGCCATCACTGGCGATCTCCACATCGCCGCGGTCAAGCCGGCGATGCTGCGCATGCTCGTCACCGAGCGCATGGATCCGGTGCTGTTCGGCTATTCCTACGACTATGTCGGCGATCTCGCCGAAACGGTGTCGCTGGTCTGGCCGCAAACGCCCGGAAACATCCCGAACCGCGAGCCGACGCTTGGCGAGGTTGTCGCCAAACTGCAGGCGGCAAGCCGCTCCGACGGGCCCAAGGT